>JANOPQ010000190.1:0-26211 GCA_031421935.1 Bacteroidota bacterium
TGGGTTTCTTGACCATAAATTGCTTCACCGATGTAACCGGTTACCAGCATTATTACGGATGCAAAAATCAACTTCCATAACAAACCGATTTTAGCACCGGCTTTCTTGGTAATTAAATAGAATTCAACGCACATCAATGGAACCGTAAGAATCCAATCAACATACCGGAAGAAGATAGGAGAATCGCCTGTTTCTAAATGGTAGCCGCGCATGTAATAGTAATGTACGGCCGCAATGAAAGTAATCAGACCGGATACCAGGATGGATGTTCTCCATTTTTTGTCTACGTTAGACATTTCAAAAAAGAAGAATACGCTGGCCGCCATCATGGCCATCGTGCCGACAAAAAACGTAAAAGCTACATAATTGTCAGGCGCAATCGCGTGCATTTGAAGCAATGTTTGTGTCATAATTTAAGTTTTTAGAAGTTTTTAGAAGTTTTTATAAATGATTAGGTTTACTAGAATTTTGTTTAATTTTTTATAATATAAGTTAAACAATTGATTCTTCATAAAAGTTTTCGTTCAATAAAAATAAACACTTCCTACAGTAAGTTATTATTTATCAATAAAATAGAAATGGCTTATCGTGAAATCTCAAAAAAGTTCTGAGGCATCACATTTAACTGTTCCCAAAGGGATTATAAATTCGAAGAGCGCTGCTCCCATAAAAGTAAGGATACAACCTTGCCTGCAACAAATAGGTTACGAATCTCCTAATTTACGAATACACGAAGATTAAATTCTATCTCTTAAATTACTAACAGTTTAAACGCAGTGAGCGCAACGTTCAAGCAGCGGGCGCGGCGGAAAAAAATATTCGAAGTGAAATTAATTCGATCTCTAAAGCACCCTTGAGGCTTGAAGCTTGAAGCTTGGAATTTACTTTCGAAGCAAAATCACTTCGCTCAATAAAAATCTAACAACTAACAACTAACAACCAACCTTAAAGCTTCCCTCCTGCTTTCACTCTCGCTAAAGCAATTTCTGCGGTTTTGTAATTGGGATTTATTTTGAGTGCCTTTTCGTAATCGGCTTGTGCTGCGGCTACGTTGCCTTGCGTTTCGTACGTAAGTCCGCGGTTAAAGTACGCTTCTGGCCAGTTGGGATCTGCATTGATCGCATCGTTAAAATGTACGATCGCCTGCGTATACACTTTCAAATATTGATAATGGATATATCCCAACGCATAATGTGCTCGAGCGGCTTTGGGATTAATTTGTATGGCGCTGGTGTAATCTTGAACAGCCATATCGTAGTTTCTTTCGTTCTCTTGGTAAAATAATCCACGACCATAAAATGCATCCGTATTTTTTGGATTGGCTCGAATCGCTCCATCATAATACTGTAGTGCTAATTTATTATTTCGATTATGGAAAATCATTGCCAACTGCAAATACGCATCATCGAAATTAGTTCTTTGTTCAATGGCAGTTTGAAAACTAGAAATGGCTTTTGTGGTATCGCCCAAATCTCGGTAACACATTCCCTTCATGAAATACGCTTTCGGATTGGTGATATCGAGCTTTAATACTTCGTCGAGGTTCTTGATGGCCTCTTTGTATTGTTGTGCGATGAAATATAATTCCGCTAATTTCTCATAAGCCAATTTGTTTTTGGGATCTATGCTCATGCATTTCTCTAAAGCAGCTTTTGATTTTCCAGGTTTACCAGCTGCCAAATGTACATCTGCCAAAGTGATGAAAAAATTGGCATTGGTAGTATCCAATGAAATAACCTTTTCCATATCTAACATTGCATTAGCAACATCATTTCTTTCAAGATGCAACTTAGCACGGTCGTTGAAGAGTTGAGTGTTCTTCGGATCTTTCCCTATTTTGATGGAGATATCTGCAATTCTTTTTCCGATGGGTGTAGTGTCTTGTTGAGCTGTATTTGTTTCATCTGAATTTTTACTGTTGGTACAGGAAGAAAAAGAAATTCCCAAACCTATCCATCCTAAAAAGAGAAAAATGTATGGATTGAATGAGTTGAAAGGAGATCGTGTAGGGTTACTTTTCATAGATGCTACGAAATTAAAGAAAAGCGTTATACCTGAGTCAATGTATAGTAAAATTTAAGGTTGCGGCATATCCCTAATTTAAGCGAAGAAAAGGAATGGTTTAATTAGATGTAAAACAATATTTTTGACATTATAAATCGAATCATGAAAACACGAATCTCTCTTCTTTGTCTGAGCCTATCTCTCCTCTTCCATCTTAGCAATACACAAGCCCAATGTAACTGGCAACCCATCTTAACAGACGGATTTGAATATACCACAACGATCCCTGACCTTGTGTTGGGCACTACCTATCAATCCGTGCCTCAATCGTATTCTGTGCACGGAGGGTCTTACTCGATGTATATGAATTTTATTGATTGTGCTGGAGGAACTGGAACTTGTGCTGGTGCTAAAGTTTACGAAAGGAGTTTAACGGTTTGTGAAAACATGCCCGTTCGCATTACGATGTGGCTCACCACTACCTTTAATGCTCCACAAAGTAATATGAAAATGGTGATTCGAGATGGAAACGGATTGGTACTCGATTCAACCAATAGTGTTTTAGCACCCTTAAGTCCAACCTGGACCCAATACATAAGTGGCACTATAACTTCTTCAACACCTAACATTACTTTTACGATGTATACGAATGTGGATGGTGGCAATGGAAATGATCTTTCAATCGATGATTTTAAATTTGAAAAATGTGTAATTGTAAGTTCTACCAGAGCCTATTCCGTTTGTGCTAACCTCGATTCAGTTAATTTATATTCTTCATTAAACAACAATCCTGTAAACAATGGCTCCTGGACGGGCCCAAGTGTGTTGACGAACGGCTATCAGGGTACTTATTTTGTTGGAATCAATACTCAAGGAACTTATTTATATTCCAGCACACCTTATGGTACAGCTGTTGGTTGTCCTTCAAGGATAGATACGGTGGTGGCTATTTCTTCCTTAAATCCAGTGGTGAATTTACCAAACGATACGTTACTCTGTACCACACAATTTATATCACTTAATGCGGGTGGAGCTGGTCTTAGCAATTATTTATGGAGTACCAATGCAACTACTTCTAATATCATTGCTTCTAGTTCTACTAATGCTAACTTATCCTATTCTGTTATAGTAACTAATCAGGCAGGATGTACCGGAAGTGACACTATAAATATTAGTTTCATTGTTTGCTCAGGGATTGATGATGAAGGACAAGAAATCAAGATGAGTATTTTTCCAAATCCTAGTTCCGATTTTATTCAACTTAAATTGAGTAATCCAATTAAGAATGAATTGAATTTCCTTTTGATGGATGTACAGGGAAAAGTGGTGATGAACGAAAAGATTTCGGCTCAACAAGTGCAGTTTTCAGTGAAGGATTTTCCGACTGGGATGTATCAATACAGGTTGATGGAAGGGCAAGGTGTGAAAGCGGTTGGGAAGTTGATGATTCAGAAATAATGTTAATTCAACCAATTATATTTAAATTTAAACGCAGCGTTCGCAACGTTTTTGCCGCGGACGCAACGAGTGAAACGTTAAAAAAAAAGAAAAGGTGAAACCTAAGTTCCACCCTTCTCCAATTCAAAACATCATTAAACTCTAACTAGGCTCCTGCATAATCAGAATAAATATTTTAGCAAACTTTCCTTATTGTGCGTTTGCTTTTTCCGCAATGGCAGCGCGGATTTTAGCTTCTATTTCTTCGCACATTTCAGGATTGTCGGTAAGCATATTTTTTACAGCGTCGCGACCTTGACCAATTTTGGTATCACCATAACTGAACCACGATCCCGCTTTTTTCAAGACGTTAAATTCAACTCCTAAATCGACGATTTCGCCATTCTTAGAAATTCCTTCTCCATACATGATGTCGAATTCAGCAATACGGAAAGGTGGCGCTACTTTATTCTTCACCACTTTTACCTTAGTACGATTTCCAACCACTACATCTCCATCTTTAATTTGTCCGATACGACGAATATCTAAACGCACCGAAGCATAAAACTTCAAAGCGTTACCACCCGTTGTGGTTTCCGGATTACCGAACATCACTCCAATCTTTTCACGCAATTGGTTAATGAAGATACAGCAACATCCAGTACGACTAATAGTTCCCGTCAACTTACGCAATGCTTGAGACATTAAACGTGCTTGTAAGCCCATCTTACTCTCACCCATTTCTCCTTCAATCTCTGCTTTTGGTGTTAATGCCGCAACAGAATCGATTACAATAATATCAATCGCTCCAGAGCGAATTAAGTTCTCCGTAATTTCTAAAGCTTGCTCACCATTATCAGGTTGTGAGATCAATAAATTCTCGATGTCCACTCCTAATTTCTGTGCATAGAAACGATCGAATGCATGTTCCGCATCAATAAAGGCTGCGATACCACCATTCTTTTGCACGTTCGCGATAGCATGTATAGCCAACGTAGTTTTACCAGACGATTCAGGTCCGTAAATTTCAATAACTCTTCCTTTCGGAAAGCCGCCTATTCCCAATGCACTGTCTAAAGTGATAGATCCTGTTTGAATAGCATCCATTACTTCTACTGCCTCATCTCCCATCCGCATGATGGTGCCCTTTCCATAGGTCTTTTCAATCTTGTCTATTGCCATTTGCAAGACTTTCATTTTCTCTTTCGCTTCCGCGGCTTCTGTTGCCATGTGTTTATTTTTTTTGATTGTTAGGTAACTTTTTGGTATGATTGCAATACGATCATTTTGACTCCAACAAATAAAAACATTTTTTTTTAAATAAACGAATATTAAACGAATACAAGTGTTTACCAACGGAAAAATTCATGAACAAAAAAAAACCGTCCCAAACGGAACGGTTTCAATATAAGGGTTTTGTGTTCAACTATTCTTCTCCAGCAGGCTTTTTACCTTTCTGGTAACGTGTGCGGAACTTATCAACACGACCAGCGGTATCTACCAATTTCATCTTTCCGGTATAAAACGGATGACTCATATGTGAAATCTCAAGCTTTACTAATGGGTACTCTTTACCGTCTTCCCAAGTAATGGTGTCTTTTGAATCAATAGCAGATTTAGTCATAAATGCATAATCTGTAGAGATGTCTTTAAATATGACAAATCGGTAGTTCTTTGGATGAATTTCTTTCTTCATGGATATAATCGTAATAGGGGGGCAAAGATAAGTATTTTTCCGAGTTAGGCAATAACTCAAATTAATTTCTGTTAAATTTCAATCGCGACCCTTCGCGCTCAATTATTTACAAGGTGTATATTTGTACCAGAATGCGGATCCTCAATAACATAAAGCTACTAATAATCACATTATTAGCTCTCATTTCAATCAACTCTTGTAAGAAGGATGTACTCCTTACCGACTCGAATGCGAAGTTAAATTTTTCTACCGACACTATTCTTTTTGATACCGTTTTCGCCAGCTTAGGCTCCGTAACGAAGAATTTTAGGGTTTATAATCCTTATGATAAGGTATTGAAGATTTCAAGCATTCGACTTGCCAACGGTGCCGCTTCCCTATTCCGTGTAAATGTAAATGGAGTTCCAGGCACCTCTTTTTCTGATATTGAGATCAGAGGCGGCGATAGTATATGGGTATTTGTGGAAGTGACCGTAAATCCAAATAATCAATCGCTCCCTTATGTGGTTCAAGATTCCCTGGTTTTTGAAACGAATGGAAATATTCAAGATATCGACTTAGTTGCCTGGGGACAAAATGCTCATTTCTTTATTGCAAAGAAGGAAAGTCCAAACCTTCCACCTTATGTAATTATAGATACGAACCTGAATTCAACAATCACGTGGGATAAAAATTTACCATATGTAATCTATGGTGGATTTGCGGTGGTGGATTCGTCAACTACACTCATTATTACAGAAGGCACGCAAATTCATTTTAGTAATGCGGGTGGACTCTGGATCTACAAAAGCGGCACGCTCAAAGTACAAGGCACTAAAGAGGATCCAGTCGTCTTTCAAGGGTTGAGACGCGAAACGGCTTTACAAGAAGAACCCGGACAATGGGATCGCATTTGGATCAACGATGGAGGGATTCATGAGATTGACTATGCCATCATCAAAAATGGTTTTATCGGATTACAATTGGAAACACTTTTTGATCCTGCCTTACCGGTCTCGTTGAAACTAACGAATACGCATATCCGAAATATGAGTGGATTGGGAATATTAGCTCGTAATTACAAGGTAGATGGATGGAACGATGTGATTTCAAACTGCGGAAGTTATAATGCAGCCTTCACCATCGGTGGAGAATACGATTTCACGCATTGCACTTTCGCCAACTTTTGGAACTTTGGACAAAGAACAACGCCAGTCATGTATTTAAACAATTACACAACAGATCAAACTGGCCAAGATGTTCCTGTGCCCATGACCAAAGCCGAATTCAAAAACTGCATCATCTACGGTAACAACGACAACGAACTAGAATTAGATTTCAAGGCCGGCGCAGCGGATAATCACCTGTTTAGCTATTGTATCATCAAAGCCGATGGCACTACAGCAACGACTGATCCATTGCATTTTGATGTAATCTACCGCAACAACAATCCTCAATTTAAAAATACTTTCGATAACGACTTAACCTTAGACACGAATGCATTCGCGACGCAGAAAGGTGATTTATCGCTAATCAATCAGTCGGCAATACCACCGATGAATATCGATATCAACGGAAATCCCCGACCCAATCCCAGTACTACACAACCGGATTTAGGAGCGTATGAGCGAGATTGATTTTAGACTTTAGATTTTAGATTTTATGATTTTAGGTGTTGTATTTTGTAGATTGTGAGACTTCGTGATCACGAATCAAATCCGCAATCATCCGATTAATCCGTGTCGTCAGCGTTCCCAAAAAAAACATTATCAGTATCGAGATTTTTATGATACTAAAACCAATCATAAAAAATCTTAACCAATCCTTTTAAATCTGTGCCTGCCTACCGTAGCTTTAGCAAAGGTAGGTTCCATCAACAAATTTTTTCTCCTTAAAGCTTTATCAAAAACTCCAACGTATCCACTCCATCAGCATACTCATCCAACCTGGGCTGTTGCGAAGTTCCAAAAGGTAAATACTTCCCTCCTACTATACATTGAATATTTTTCTCTTCTGATTTCAAAGTTTCTTCCAACTTTTTCTCATCCGCATAATATTCAAAATGCAACACCGAAACGGGCGTAGCAATAGGCTCTGCTTCCCTCAGCAACAAAAAATTATTCGTTAAAAATTGTTCACTATTCAGCAAATATAAAGCTCTATGATAATCGTAATTATTCATGAACTTATTATGGTTCATCAACTCACTGTACTTCTCCATTGCCTTAAAAAACGAATTGAAATTATAACCCATCGGCACATATAATTTCGAAACATTCCGACATCCCAATCCATAGTACGCAAAAATATCTTCCCCTAAATTTACAAAATCAGCATCCGTTTCATCTCCTTTCAAAATCCCCACTGAATTTCTATTTTTACGAATGATGTGTGGATACTTTCCAAAATAATAATCGAAGTATCTTGAACTATTATTATTTCCGGTGGCTATAACGGCATCTATATCCGTAAATCGCTCTTGCACCGAAATTACTCCCGCCAATTCAGGAGAAATCTTTTGCAACACCTCGATATAAAAAGGCAACAGGAATTTATCATCAGTAGAACATTTAATCACTGGTGAATGGCCGCTAATCAACACCGAAAGTAAATCGTGAAAGCCAACTGCCGGAATATTTCCAGCCATAATAATTCCCACTTTCTTATTCCCTTTTAAAGTATCCAATGCTGGATAATTCGCCAACCAATTTTCTAAATTCGCTTTTTCCAACCAAGCCACATGCGCCTTCATCGATCGCAAAATATTTTCTGTGGTGAACCAAGCATTTGAGTTTTTCGCTTGTACCATCAGTCGATTCAAAGGACTTTCCGAATGATCTCCAGCCGACTCAATTTCATCTATTAATGCACCCAAAGCATGTCCCAAAAGACTTAACTTTTCTATTCTTTCACTTTTTTTCATACAATTCTTACTCGTTTTTGCCGAAATGAAACTTTTCTGATTATTTTTGTGTTGAAATAATTAAGCAAAAATATTGCATTAAACACTTACCTACTCATTATGGCAATCATAATTACAGACGAATGTATCAATTGCGGAGCTTGCGAGCCCGAATGTCCAAATAACGCCATCTACGAAGGTGGAGCAGAATGGCGCTTCTCAGATGGAACCAATGTAAAAGGCATGTTTGCCAAGTTAGATGGTACTTCTATCGATGCGAATGCTCCTCAAGAGCCAAAGTCAATGGATATCTATTACATTGTAACTGACAAGTGTACGGAGTGCGTTGGATTCCACGATGAGCCACAGTGCGCTGCTGTTTGTCCAGTAGATTGTTGCGTGGATGATCCCGATTTCCGTGAGTCTCAAGAGACCTTAACTGCTAAAAAAGATAGCATGCATGCTGCTTAAAGCAATCAAAATAAATGAAACCCTGTAGCGCGAGTTGCAGGGTTTTTTTATTCCTACCCGCAAGATAAAGGAATCCATTGCTTTACAATGAATATAGTAGATTTGCGTTCGATGAAAATGATGAAGCGCATTCCTTACTTTCTTTTTTTCCTGCTGATGGGTTTTCAGGGGTTTTGTACTTCTGATACTTTAGCTTTTAAACCCTCTATTACACGATTAATCGCTTTGGGCGACAGTGTTTTAAAGTTAAGGGAAGATGGACTGAAGGATTCTTTGAACTCAGAGTTTTCAAGATTATTAGATAGTATACTTTACACTCCAACTGGTTCTTCTTTGAGTTTTTATCAGGTGAAATCCTTGTCAGTGGCGCAGGATCCATCTAAAAAAGTAAAAGCCATTACTTGGATGGTTTCAAAGAAAAATGGTAGTGAATTTCAATATTTCGGCTACCTCATCACACAATTAGATCCGAAAAATCCATCTACCATTACTCGATTGCATCAAAACAAAGACCTCCTTCGCGATGAATTGGAATTTTTAAAAGGCGATTCAAGTACTTGGATAGGATGCATTTATTATTCGGTAATGGCTGAACGTTATAATAAGAAAGACTATTTTTTGCTCTTAGGATGGGCGCCTCAATCGTTGTTTACCACTCGTAAAATGGTAGAAGCCATCAGCATTACACCGACTAAAATTAATTTAGGAGTACCAGTGATAAAAGCTGGTGGAAAAGAAAAAACGCGCTTGATTTTGGAATACAATGCACAAGTAAGTACTAGTTTAAAGTATAACGAAAGCAAGAAGATGATTGTGATGGATCATCTCTCCTCATCCGATCCCCGACCAGAGTCAAAAGGAATGTATCAATTATATGGTCCAGACTTTAGTTATGATGGACTTAAATTTGAAAAAGGGCTCTGGATTTTGCAGCGGGATATTGACGTGCGTAATAAATAAAACTAAAGTCATATTCCCTCCTCTTTTCCTTGTCATTTAGCCGAATTCCTGCTTACTTTGAGGTCAGTAACCTGTTCGATTTAAAAAGAGCATAATCAGCTATATAAAAAATGAGAAAACACAACTTAGGCGCAGGTCCAGGGGTATTGCCTGAATCCGCATTGCAAAAATCAGCAGCAGCAGCGCTCGATTTTAACAATATTGGAATGTCCATTTTGGAAATTTCCCACCGAAGCAAGGATTTTGAACAGGTGCTGGAAAATACCACTTCACTCGTAAAAGAATTATTAGGCGTTCCAGATAATTATTCCATCTTATTTTTACAAGGGGGCGCCAGTACTCAATTTGCCATGGTGCCGATGAATTTATTGCATACAAAAGCAGCTTATGTCGACTCAGGAGTTTGGGCAAATAAAGCATTAAAAGAAGCGAAGTTATTTGGTGATATTCAAGTAATCGCTTCCTCTAAGGATCAAAATTATTCTTACGTCCCTAAGAATTATGTAATCCCAACGGATTGCGATTATTTACACATCACTTCAAACAATACCATCTACGGAACACAAATCAGTGAATTTCCAAACAGTCCAATTCCATTAATATGTGATATGTCGAGCGATATTTTTAGTCGACCTATCGATGTTTCAAAATTTGATTTGATTTATGCAGGTGCTCAAAAAAACATGGGACCAGCAGGTGTCACTTTAGTAATTATCAAGAATGATATTTTAAAAGAAGTAAATCGTGTCGTTCCAACGATGATGCGTTATGCCACGCATATTGAAGGTGGATCCATGTACAATACACCTCCAGTATTTTCTATTTATGTTTGTATGGCTACTTTAGAATGGCTAAAATCAATTGGTGGAGTTTCAGCCATTGAAAAAATCAACAAACAAAAAGCAGAATTATTTTACAATGAAGTGGATACTAATCCACTTTTCACAGGCACTTGTGCAGTAGAAGATCGTTCGCGTATGAATGCATGTTTCTTGCTGAAGAATCCGGAGTTAGATGAGGAATTTTTGAAGCAAGCAAAAGCGCATGGCATCATTGGAATCAAAGGTCACCGTTCGGTAGGTGGATTCCGTGCTTCCATGTACAATGCAGCGCCTTTAGAAAGTGTGAAAGCGCTAACTGATTTGATGAAAGATTTCGCATTGAAGACAGCATAATACATTCTCTTATCTTTTAATTTATCTCTCACTCACCTAATTCGAAATACCTCTTATGCCAAAAATTCTAGCGAACGACGGAATCGACAAAGCCGGAAAACAAATTCTTGAAGCCGCCGGCATTCATGTAGTGACGAATAAGATTGCGCAAGAAGATTTGATGAAGTCACTAAACGATTTTGATGGTATTCTTGTTCG
Source organism: Bacteroidota bacterium (assembly GCA_031421935.1). Classification (GTDB taxonomy): domain Bacteria; phylum Bacteroidota; class Bacteroidia; order AKYH767-A; family OLB10; genus JAJTFW01. The sequence goes on from JANOPQ010000190.1 coordinate 10,823, forward strand.
TAGTGCCACCACCGTTAGGAAGGAGTTGATTGATGCGTGTCCTAATTTAAAGTTGATTGGTCGAGCTGGTGTGGGAATGGATAATATTGATGTAGCCTATGCGCGCGACAAAGGACTTAAAGTTATAAACACTCCCGAAGCTTCTTCAGAGAGTGTTGCAGAGCTGGTATTCGCACATTTTTTTACGATGGCGCGTTGCTTACACCTCAGCAATCGCGAGATGCCTTCTACCACTACAAAAGAACGCTTCAACGAATTAAAGAAAGTGTATTCATCGGGCGTCGAACTAAAAGGAAAAACATTAGGCATCATCGGATTTGGAAATATAGGTCAGGCTGTAGCTCGCATGGGAATTGGATTAGGCATGCATATTCTTCCATTTAAGTTGAGAGCGGAAGATGTGAAAATTGAAATTGATATTTTCAGAACAGTAACGGATGCGAAGATGGTTTTAACGATGAAGTGTGTTCCCTTCGAAAAATTACTAGCAGAAAGTGATTTCATCACCTTACATGTTCCATTTCCGAAAGGAGCACCCCCTATCATTGGCAAAAGAGAACTTGAGCAAATGAAAAATGGCGTTTACTTGGTGAACACGGCTCGTGGTGGTGCCGTGAATGAATCAGAATTATTAGAAGCTTTAAACGCTGGAAAAGTAGCTGCAGCGGGATTAGATGTTTTCGAAAACGAACCCCTCATCCGTGAAGAATTACGTCTGCATCCACGTGTTTCCTTGAGTCCACATATTGGAGGATCTACTCCCGAAGCGCAAGAACGAATCGGAATTGAAATCGCACAAAAAATTGTTGCGCATTTTGCAAACTAAAATAAAAAAAGTAATTACTATCTACATAAAAATAAAACATGGCCCAGTTAAAAGCATTTAAAGGAATTCGTCCCGTTCAAGAATTAGTGAAGCGCGTTGCATGTCGTCCGTACGATGTACTCAATGAAAAAGAAGCAAGAATAGAAGCGAATGGAGATAAAATTTCATTTTACCACGTCATCAAACCTGAAATTGATTTTCCTGATGGATACAATGTTTATTCTCCAGAAATTTATGAGAAGGGTCGCGATAATTTCGCAGCGATGCGTGCTGATGGTGTTTTTACTCAAGACGAAACCGACTGTTTATACATCTATAGTCAAACGATGAATGGTCGCACTCAATATGGAATTGTAGGTTGCGCTTCTGTGGATGATTATTTGAATGATGTTATTAAAAAACATGAGCTCACTCGTCCCGACAAAGAAGAAGATCGCAAAAACCACGTTCGTATTGGAAACATGAATGCAGAGCCTGTATTTTTCGCTTATCCACATGTTGCTGCACTCGATGCTATTGTTGCCGATGTGATAAAAGCAACTCCTGCTTATGACATGATTACTGACGATGGTATTGGTCATACTTTTTGGGTAATCAGTGATGCAAAAACAGTAAGTGACATCATCACTTTGTTTGCAAAAGTTCCGAATACGTATGTTGCTGATGGGCATCATCGCACCGCTGCGGCTGCTTTGGTCGGTCAAGAACTTCGTAGATTAAATCCGAATCATACAGGGCAAGAAAGCTATAATTTTTTCCTAGCTGTACATTTCCCCGACAATCAATTACACATCATGGATTACAATCGTGTGATCAAAGATTTGAATGGTCATTCGGCAAATGATATCCTTGAAAAATTAAAAGAGAATTTCGAAATCACCGAAAAAGGAAATGCAGAATATCGTCCTGCGAAATTGCATGAGTTCAGTATGTACTTAGATGGGAAATGGTATGCACTCCAAGCAAAAGCAGGAACGTACGACGACAACGATGTGATTGGTGTGTTAGATGTTACCATTCTTTCTAAAAAAGTATTGGAACCCATTTTCAATATCATTGACTTACGCAAAGACAAGCGCATTGATTTTGTTGGTGGACTCAGAGGATTAGGTGAATTGAAATCAAGGGTGGATTCAGGCGATATGAAAATTGCATTTGCCTTGTATCCTGTTACCATGAAACAACTTATTGATATTGCAGATACGAATCAGATTATGCCACCGAAAACAACATGGTTTGAACCGAAGTTGAGAAGCGGGTTGGTGGTTCACGCGTTAAGTTAATTGGTGAATTGGCGAATTGGTAAATTGCTGCGCTCTGAAATCTTAATGGAAAGGATTACTTCATGTTTGTACCAATTGTGTAGGAAGCAGAACCTCATTTAAAAAAATGAAACTCATAAATTTATTTAATACGTATGATTCATTACAAGGATTAATTTCTTTGTCGAAGGAGGCTGCTATAACAGATGATCCAACGCTTCATTTTTTTAAACAAAATGCTAGAAATAACTTTTTTGATTTAGAAGCTGCATTTCGCATCTTTAGAAAAACGCATTCCAAAGAAGTAGCTGAACCGCTGTATGAAATTTATAAATCGTCGGAGGATGCAATAGGGAAATATGATTTTATCAGTTCATCGAGCAGCAAAATAGCATCAGATACAAAGTTGTCGGAAGAATTAAAAGAAAAAATTATTCATCAAGAGAAAAAAGCGAGAATTGAATTAAAACAATTTTTAAAAAAGGAAAATTGGCTTCCGGATGCTACTGAGAATGTTTCGAAGCAAGCCGAACAAATGGAAGACATTCTTTCTACAGATAGTGACGACTTCCGAAATGACTACATCAAATTTCTTAGCAAGACGATATCTAAAATTGATGAAGAATATCGCAAAGGAGAATTAGATCCTCACTTATTAGAAGAAGGAATACATGAGATCAGAAGAAAAATTAGATGGATTTCCATTTATGCAAAAATTTCTGGTGGATTTATTCAAACTCAAAAGAGCGAAAAAGTCAACAGCGAATATAAAAAGTACCTCACTGAAGATAGCATCTCCTCCCCTTTTATCAAACTGCCTCCTTGTCCAAAAGGTGTAGAGCCCATCAACATTCGCTTTGAAAACTTTGTTGCACTGAGCTGGATGATTCAAGAATTGGGAGATTTAAAAGATGAAGGATTAAATTACGAAAATCAAGTTCGTCTACTTGGCGAAGAAAAATCCACTGAAAACAAGAAAAAAGATTCCAAAAAATCACCCGATACCCTAACTCGTATCACAGAAGAAGCCCTAAAGATTTGCGATGAATTCTTCATCAAGGACAACATCCTCACTCGACTCGCAGAAGATATAAATCAGAATAAAAACTGACTTCAGCTTTGCCAAAAGTTCGAATAAATCTAAATTTGAATCGTATCTTTAAACCATGGCTTCTAAACCCAACCTTCTTTTACTTCATGGTGCCCTTGGTTCAGCACAGCAAATGCTTCCATTGAAAGATTTATTAAAGGACAATTATACCATCCACACTTACGATTTTCCAGGGCATGGTGGTAAAGACTTTGCAGAACATTCGCTAACGATTCCCATCTTAGGAGAACATCTTCTCGACCATCTCCGAGAATTTCAATTAATAGGCACTCATGTTTTTGGTTACAGCATGGGTGGATATGCAGCGCTTTGGTTGGAAGCCAATAAAGCGGGAATCTTTTCGTCCATCATGACATTAGGAACCAAGTTTAATTGGACAACCGATATTGCTGCGAAAGAATCAAAATTAATTGCTCCTGAATTCTTAGAGTTAAAAGCACCCAGTTTTGTGAGTACACTTATTGCTCGACACTTTCCATATGATTGGAAAAAACTTTGCTCAGAAACAGCACATCTCATGCAGCATTTAGCAAAGCATCCGCTCACCAACGATGAAATGGGAAATATCTCTTGCGATGTACGTATCGCACTTGGCGACAGAGATCACATGGTTACCTTGGAAGAAAGCGCACATGCCTATACTGCCTTATCGAACTCATCATTACTTGTGATGCCAGAAACGCCACATCTTTTTGAAAAAATATCGCATACCCATCTAGCAGAAGAAATAAAAAGATTTATCAAGTAATATGGCCTTTCAGATCGCTGAATATCATTCCATCAAAAAAGAATTAGAAAGTTATCAAGCTCAACTGATCGCTGTATCGAAGAAAAAACCCATGGAAGATATTCAGGAAGCTATTGATGCCGGACAAAAAAGCTTTGGTGAAAATTATGTGCAAGAATTAGTGGAGAAGGAATCGCATTTCAAAGGAAATACAAATTGGCATTTCATTGGACATTTGCAGAGTAATAAAGTGAAAATGATTGCTCCTTTTGTAACTCTTATTCAAGGGGTAGATAGTTTTAAATTACTTCAAGAAATTAATAAGGAAGGGAAAAAAATTGACAAAGTCATTGACTGCTTAATACAAGTTCATATTGCACAGGAAGAAACTAAATTTGGATTTTCAGAAGACGAAGTAGAAGCGCTCCTATTATTTCCTGAATTAGTAGAAATGGAAAATATTAGAATTAAAGGTTTGATGGGAATGGCTTCCTTAAGTTCAGATACTTCACTCTTAAAAAAAGAATTTAGCAGTCTAAAAAACTTATTCAACAATAGTAAATTGATGTCGTTAGAACCAGATGCCTTTGATACTTTATCGATGGGCATGAGTAGTGATTATAAAATTGCATTGGATTGTGGAAGCACCATGATTCGTATTGGAAGTACACTTTTTGGAGAAAGAAATTAAAAAAAAATGATGTCAACATACAGTTTAGCTTTACACGGCGGTGCAGGAACCATTACTCGGGCTTCACTCACCGAAGAAAAAGAAAAAGCATATTCTTCTGCACTCCTAGCGGCTCTCACCATTGGAGAATCTATTTTAAAAAAGGGAGGTACGGCGATAGATGCCGTTATACAAACTATCATCTCTTTAGAAGATTGTCCGCTGTTTAACGCCGGAAAAGGTTCTGTTTTTACTGCGGATGGACTTCATGAAATGGATGCATCCATCATGAGAGGAGAAAATTTGGAAGCCGGTGCTGTAGCAGGAGTTCAATTAATCAAAAATCCCATCTTACTCGCCAAAGAAATCATGGAGCGCTCGGACCATGTATTGCTATCGGGAAAAGGCGCAGAAGAATTTGCAAAACAACAAAAACTGATTTTCGAAACGGAAGAATATTTTTTCGACGAATACCGCTTTCAGCAATTAAGAGAAGCCATTCATGAGGGAAAAATTGTTTTAGATCATACTTCTTCTACTGAAAATAAAAAGTTTGGAACCGTAGGCGCTGTTGCAAAGGATAAGCATGGAAATTTAGCGGCGGGTACATCCACGGGTGGAATGACCAACAAAAAATTTAATCGCATCGGTGACTCGCCCATCATTGGCAGCGGAACGTATGCGAACAATTCAACTTGTGCCATTTCTTGCACTGGACATGGCGAATATTTTATTCGAGCCGTGGTTGCTTATGATATTTCCTGTTTAATGGAATACAAAGGACTGAGTTTACAAGCCGCATGCGAAGTAGTCGTAATGGACAAACTCGTCAAACTAGGAGGTGAAGGTGGCCTTATTGCCGTTGATGCAAAAGGATCTATTTGTTTACCTTTTAACTCGGAAGGGATGTACAGAGGGTGGATAGAAAACGGAGCCGATAAGAAAATTGCAATCTATAAATAACTATATCTACTAATTCTTGTTGAAACAATTTTCAATTTGAGGCTTGCGTCCACGTTTTCTATTGTTACCATCACAGCTCTTAAAATTGCGCCATGCTATTCCGAAATATAAATCGGCTCCATAAGAATCCGTGAGACCTAATAATGGACTTATCATATCGGTTCCGATGGTGAAAATACCAAATCGGAAACTTAATCCAACACGTGGACGAAACAATTCATAATAAGAAATGGGTAATGCAATTTCTATCCTTCGCGATTCGAAACGTGGCGTAATGGCAATTTGATTTGCTCTACGGATCGAATTTTTCCCAAGCGGTACTCGTTGAATCACACTTAAATTCACAAAATAATTTTCGGTGAATGCCACATCAAATTGAACAGAAGCTGCAGTTGGTAAATACATCGTCAACTTTCGTTGATCGCGTGATTGCCGAAAATTTCCATAAAACTGATCGCTTAGAATAGAATCGGTTTGAACCAATCCACCAAAAGAAGTGGTATCAATTCCATACCAATCGGTGGTAAGATGATTAAAGGCGTAAGTGCGTGTTCCACTCGTATACTTTAAATAACCCACATCAATCAATGAAACACCTAAACGGTAATCGTAAGGTTTTTCCCCTTTACTCCGCTTACAGGGATTATAAAAATTATCGTTTCGATTTTTATACACTTGCACACCCGTCGTAAACGAATATCCAAATCCACGTTTCGACAAAGGGCTATCTCCTCCTCCTGTTCCATTCTCTGGCAAGGCGTGACCATATTCAGCAACAATATCATTCACCACAAGTAAAGAATCAGCAGGAACAATATAATCGGCGTAATCCAAATTCAAATAAAGCGCATTTAATCCGTACAATGAATTTACGGTAATGCCACCCGTTATAAAATACTCTTGATCATCTTTCAATACATGTCCAAAAGTTAAACCTAGCTCATGCCAATTCAAGACAGCCATCTTTGCATTTCGCACTTCATAAGGAATATTTTTCTGCGGATCGTAATCAAATCCTTCTTTTAAATATTTAGCCAAATGATATGGAACCTTAGAAGCACTCAGTTCTGCGCGAGTAGAAAGATGAAAGCCAGCCGACCATTTTTTATCCGACCAAATAAAAGCGGGATACTTTACAAATGCGGAACCATAGCCAAACTTGTTTGGTTTTTTGGTATAACGATCTGTAAGTTTTCCATCATCAATCGTTTCCCCTTTAAAGCTTTTTGTAATAAGTTTACTTTGGCTTTTCAAATACATGTAATTATTTACGATAGATGCATCCATCGATAAAAAATGAATCTCCCATCGATAAGGAACACCAACAATAGATGCAGGATTTAAATCGAGGCCATATTGCCCAGCGTAATTACTGTGTGAAGGACCCCACATTTCTTGTGCATCGACTTTCGAAATCGACGCGCAAGTAATGACAAGAAAAAAGATCCAACGATTCATGTTTACATACATTCTCCCTATTCAACGCAGAAAAGCAGAATATAGTTTCTAATTTCGGAGGAAAAACTCAACCTTGCAAGTTGGTTATTCGAACATCTTACCCGGATTAAGCACTCCTTTTGGATCAAAGAGTGATTTAATTCCCTTTTGCAGGGCTAATGTATTGGCATCAAAAGGGATATCCATATACGACTTTTGTACAAAACCAATACCGTGTTCACCCGAAATAGTTCCTTTAAGTTTTACACAAAGCTCAAAAATTTCACGAATCCCTAAGGGAACTTTGTTTTCCCAATCGTAATCACTCATGGTATCCTTGATAATATTCACGTGTAAGTTTCCATCTCCAGCATGTCCGTAACATACGGATCTGAAACCATACTTCGCTCCTATCTCCTTTACACCTTTCAATAATACCGGAAGTTCTGCACGAGGAACCACAGTATCTTCTTCCTTGTAAATCGAATGCGATTTCACGGCTTCACCAACGGCTCTGCGCATCCGCCACAAATCATTTTTTTGTTGAGCGGTATCTGCAAACAACACTTCATCGCATTCAAATTCGTACATGATCTCTGTAATTTTTTCACAATCTTTAAAAAGCGTATCCAAATCGTGACCATCCACTTCAATTAACAAATGTGCTTTGTGTTCTTCTTTCACTGCTAATTTTACATCCACAAACTTCAATACAAAGTCGATGGCATCACGCTCCATGAATTCCATTGCCGAAGGAGTAAACCCAGCTCTGAATACAGCAGACACCGCTTCACAGGCTTTTTCAGGAGAGAAAAATGGAACCAGCATTAATAAATTTTGCGTAGGCAATGGAATCAGTCGAAAAACAATTTTAGTAATGATGCCTAACGTCCCCTCACTGCCTACAATCAATTGCGTTAAATTATATCCAGTAGAATTCTTCAAAACATTGGCACCTGTCCAGATGATTTCACCGGTTGGAAGCACTACTTCACAGTTCAACACATAATCTTTCGTGGTGCCATACTTCACTGCTTTGGGTCCGCCTGCATTTTCGGCGAGATTCCCTCCCAAAAAACAACTTCCTCTACTCGCAGGATCGGGCGGATAAAACAATCCCTTCTCCTCTACAGCATCTCGAAAAACTTGATTGATCACACCAGGCTCCACGGTAGCTTGCAAGTTACGCTCGTCGATTTCGATAATTCGATTTAATCGTTCTGTTGAAAGGACGATTCCTCCAAAAACAGGTAACGCTCCCCCACTGAGGCCGGTGCCCGCACCTCGGGGAGTAACGGGAACACCATCACGATTGGCGAGTTTCATGATTTCAGAAATCTCATTGGCAGAAGCAGGTTTTACAACTACGGCAGGAACGAAAAAATAATCCTCCGTTTCATCACTACCATACACTTTTTTTTCTTCTTCCTTGAATAACACATGGTTTGCTCCACAAATTAGAATCAACTCATCGAGTTGAGTTTTGCTGAGCGTAGATTGATACGTAAACATGGTGCAAAGTTACCAATCAAAGTAGGTAAGCCCAATTGAGTAAACATAAAGTATTAAAAAAATATTCACAATTACCTCATTTCAGTATCCACTTTTGTCAAGCCTTTGAACAACATTACCTATTTTTACAAATCAATAAAAAAATCTATGCAAGAAGAACATATTAAATGGTTTTCACCGGTTTTAGGTCAGGAAACTGATATGCTAGTATTTGGTACTGGTGGTAAACCCATCATCATTTTCCCAACTTCAATGGGTACTTATCATCAAAACAAAGACTTTCATTTGATTGATAGTGTTGCCTGGTTCGTGAATAATGGATTGGTAAAAATTTATTGTCCTGACAGTGTAGATGAGCATTCCTTTTATCAGGAAATGATTCACCCTGGAGAGCGTATTCGTCGACATACTGTTTACGATAAATTTATTTTGGAAGAAGTGGTGAGTCGTGCGTGCCATGAAACAGGTCACTCTCAAGTGACAGTGGCAGGTTGCAGTTTTGGTGGCTACCAAGCTATCAATTTTGCTTTTCGTCACCCTCAAATCGTCTCGAATGTATACAGTATGGGTGGGGCTTTCGATATCACGAACCATATGGATGGGTACTATGATGAAAATGTGTATTACAATAATCCGGTCGACTTTTTAGGAGGTTTGAACGATGAGCATTTGTGGAAGATGGGCATTGTCATCGGTGTGGGCGAAGAAGATTTTTGTCTCCCTCAAAATAAACGGTTAGCCGAAATTATGTCGAACAAAGGCATGCCTTATTGGCTCGATATCCGCCCTGGAATGCCCCATGATTGGCCTGCATGGCGTGAAATGCTTCCCACTTACCTCGGAAGAATGCAATTTTAAATGTGCACCTATTGATTCTTAAAATGGAAGTTAAATTTACACTTTTCATAGGAAGAATTGTTGACAAAAAAGGAAAAGGACATTGCGATTTTTTATACCTTCGTACATCAATTTAAAGCAAAATCATTATGAAACGGATAGGAATTATGCATGGCAAGGAACGCAGCTTCCCCGATGCGCTTGTAGAAAGAATTAACTCTAAAAACATCAAAGGAATTCATGCAGAAATTCTAAAGATCGACAAAGTCATTCAAGGCGAAACTTCTGACTACCATGTTATTATGGACAGAATTTCGCAAGATGTGCCTTTTTACAGAGCCTTTTTGAAGAACGCTGCTTTAAATGGAACGGCGGTTCTCAATAATCCGTTTTGGTGGAGTGCCGATGAGAAATTCTTTAATAATTGTCTCGCTACACGTTTAGGGATTCCGGTTCCTAAAACTTGCTTATTACCTTCCAACGAATGGCCAACCGACACCAGTGAGGATTCATTCCGCAATCTCTCCATGCCGATGGATTGGCAAGGGATGTTTGAATACACCGGTTTTCCAGTGTATATGAAACCACACTCTGGAGGCGGATGGAAGAACGTATATCAATTGGATACAGCCGATGGATTTTTTCAATCGCATCAAACCACAGGTCAATTAGTGATGTTGCTTCAAGAAGAGATTAAATTCGATTCTTATTACAGAATTTATTGCATAGGACAAGATAATATTCGCATCATGGAATATGAGCCACGTAATCCGCATCATTTGCGTTATGTGCATAATAAATTCAATGCGGATCAAAAAATGTTAGATACCCTTCGTGATTATACTTTCCGATTGAATGAGGCCTTAGGGTATGATTTCAATACGGTTGAATTTGCCGTGCGTGATGGAATTCCATATGCCATTGATTTTTGTAATCCGGCTCCTGACGCCGATATCAATAGCGTAGGTCAAGAAAATTTCGATTGGGTAATCGAAGCTGCGGCCATGATGTGTATCAACCGTGCAAAAGCTCATAAAGAAAATGCGGATAACTTAACATGGGGTACGTATATGAAGTCGGCTACTATGGGAAAAGCTATCGGCAACGCAGTACCGTCGTTTAAGCATGTCGGTGAAATATCTGAAAAATAAATTAAATTAGTTATCACCCACTCCGTCAATTTGTAATTCAGGTTGACGGAGTGTATTTTTAAAATCACACAACGACTCACCCATCAAAAACAATCCGAATAATTATGACCATGTTTACCTTAGGGATTGAAGAGGAATTTCAAATTATTGACCCCGAAACTCGCGAATTGCGCAGTCATATGCACCAAATTGTGGAAGGAGGAAAAACAACTTTAAAAGAGCAAGTAAAAGCTGAAATGCACCAAAGTGTGGTGGAAGTTGGTACTAATATCTGCAAAGACATTGACGAAGCCCGTCGAGAAGTTACCTATTTGCGAAAAATGATTGGTGAAATTGCATTGAAGCAAGGACTCGTTTTTGGTGCTGCGGGAACACATCCATTTTCTCGCTGGCAAGATCAGGAGATCACTGATCATCCTCGTTATCATGAAATCGTTGATAAATTACAGGATACCGCTAGAGGAAATTTAATTTTTGGTTTGCATGTTCACGTGGGAATTCCGAATCGTGAAATTGGTTTGCAATTGATGAACCAAGCTCGCTATTTCTTACCACATATTTTTGCACTTTCGGCCAATTCCCCTTTTTGGTTAGGGCGAAATACTGGATTCAAATCCTATCGCACAAAAGTGTTTGATAAGTTTCCAAGAACAGGTATTCCTGATTATTTTGAAAGTGTTGCCGAGTATGATAGCTATATCAACTTACTCATCAAAACCAATTGCATCGACAATGGCAAGAAAATTTGGTGGGACTTACGATTACATCCATTCTTTGAGACGATTGAATTTCGCATTTGCGATGTACCCATGCGCATCGATGAAACCATTGCGTTAGCGGCTTTAATACAAGCTGTAGTAGCTAAAATTTATAAGTTGATGAAGGAAAATCTGACGTTTAGAAATTACAAACGTGCTTTGATCAATGAAAATAAATGGCGTGCTGCTCGCTACGGAATAGAAGGCAGCTTGATTGATTTTGGAAAACAAGAAGAAGTATCAACGAAAGATCTCATTTATGAATTATTAGCATTTGTGGATGATGTAGTGGATGAATTAGGATCGAGACATGAAATCAAGTATATTGAAAAAATGCTTGAAAATGGAACGGGAGCAGATAGACAATTAAAAATTTATGAATCAACTGGCGACTTAAAGGATGTAGTCGATTATATTGTAAGTGAAACTAATCATGGATTGTAAAGTATAAGTTGAATTGCATTTTCTAAAAATTAAATTAATCTAAGAAAATAGAAAAACTGCAGGGCAAGTCCCATGCAGTTGTGAGATGGAAAACCAAACAATTAATGTAGCAATCCTCGACCTCTATAACAACGAGCCGAATGAAGGAATGAGGGGAATTCAGTCTATACTGAATCAACATATAGTCACCTATCCTTTTAAGCTAAGATGGAAAATTTTTGATGTTCGCTTTAAAGACGAAATTCCAGATGACAGTTTTGATATTTACATCAGCACAGGCGGACCTGGGAGTCCACTCGAAGATGTAGGTGCGCAATGGGAAAAAGACTATTTCAATTTAATCGATACACTTTGGAATCACAATCGATCATCGGCAAAGAATAAAAAATTCGTTTTCTTTATTTGCCATTCGTTTCAATTAATGTCACGCCATTTGGATGTAGCCGACGTGATAAAACGCCATTCTACAGCATTTGGAATTTTTCCCATCCATAAATCAGAAGCTGGAAAAGACGAAATTTGTTTTCAAGATTTACCCGATCCCTTTCATGCAGTAGATAGCCGCGATTGGCAAGTGGTGCAACCTGACACCAAACGACTCAAAAAAATAGGTGCTGAGATTTTAGCCATTGAAAAAGATCGTCCGCATGTAGACTACGAACGCGCGGTGATGGGAATTCGTTTTAGTCCAGAGATGATCGGCACTCAGTTTCATCCAGAAGCGGATCCTGTTGGGATGTTGCACTATTTATTGCGCCAAGACAAAAAAGAAATTGTGGTGAAACATCATGGACAAGATAAATACAATGAGATGTTATTGCATTTGAATGATCCTGATAAAATCAACTTGACACAAAGTTGCATTATTCCTAATTTTTTAAATGATTCTATTGGTAAAATCATTGAGAATAGTTTGGTAGAGAAAAATTAATTTTGTTTTTATTTTTATCAACTGCAAGTATTCGCGATCTTATTCTTGCTAATTTGAAGCTAAATTTTCGCTCAATCCCGATAGCTATCGAGACGTGGAGATTTCTATATTTAATTCCAAGTTTAATCATAAATATAATTTCCCCTCCTTTGCGCCCTTTGCGCCTTTGTGAGCCATTTTATGAACTTTAATTTTGTAATATTAATTATCAAAACAAAAAAATAAGTGCTGTATTTTAATTCTACAGTCATAAGTGACTCAAAGTTTTCACTCAGCCAAATTTTCTCGTGTAGAAGGAACCACTATGCCATTGGAGGCCATTTCTCTTCGCTAATTTTCTCGCAAAAACTAAAAGGCGCTAAGGCTGCTCTATGCTAAATTTTCTCGCAAAGGCGCAAAGTCGCAAAGATTCTTGTGCGTAAAATTTCTAGCTAATGACGCAAAGGCTGCGCTACGACGCATATTCTAGAGATAATTTCTAAGCAAAATTTCATTTTTGTTCAATTCATTTATGAACAGTTTGAGTGAAAGGTTTCTTTTTAGATTAAATTTGCACCATGGCGGGCAAAAAGTTTTATACAGTATGGGAAGGACGTCGTCCAGGTGTTTATGCGTCGTGGGATGAATGCAAAAAAAATATAGAGGGATGGCCCAACGCGAAATACAAATCGTATCCAAACAAACAAGAAGCGGAATTAGCATACTCTCAAAATCCAGCGAAACATATTTATAAAAAAGCGAGCTCCTCCTTCTCCCCTACTTCGAGCACATCAAAAAGTAATATGGGAAGTCCGAACAAAGATAGTATTTGTGTGGATGCCGCTTGTAGTGGTAATCCAGGATTATTAGAATACCGTGGTGTTGATTTTCAGTCGAGGGATGAAATTTTTCACCGCGGACCTTACCCACAAGGCACCAACAACATCGGAGAATTTTTAGCTATTGTACATGGACTTGCCGTTTTAAAACAACAAGAGCTCCACACCAAAATTGTGTACACCGATTCCAAAACGGCAATGGCGTGGATCAAGAAAAAAAAATGCGGCACCAAATTGGAAATGAATAACAAGAATGGTGAGCTCTTTGATTTGATTTACAGAGCCGAAAAATGGTTGGAAAACAACGACTACAAAAACCCAGTTTTAAAATGGGAAACGGAGGTTTGGGGGGAGATACCGGCGGATTTTGGGAGAAAATAATAATGGTAGCAGGTTACGAATTCCCTTGGACACGATCCCGATAGGTCGGGAGCGAATGAACACGAAAATCGAAATTTATTTGATGAGAGGTTTTAAAATTCTAGCTCTTAAAATGTTTGCATTTTAAACGCAACGGGCGCAACGTTCACGCAGCGTGCGTAGACCCTCTACTTCATACTGGGTTCGAAAAGAAATCATAAAAAATCTTCATCATCTTAATTTATCTGTGATCTTTCAAATGTTGATTTTACGTTATTATTTCATCTTTTTTCACCCCATCCCTTGTTTTTCCAAAAATCATTTCTACATTCGCTTAACCAATTCACATTTTTATGGCAAACTATCTGAGTGCTTTAACAAGATGTTTATTTCTTCTGCTTTTTATTCTTTCAGGAAACCCTCTGCAAGCGCAGTCTAATTTTGACGCGTATGTTATCACCTCCCAACCCGTCAATGATGTGGTGGAAGGAACAATGTTTATTACACTTTCCGACACCAATCAAATCGATTTGATTGAGGTGAAGGTTGGAAGTAAGGAAGGACAAGCCGACTTAGCCAATCAACAGTTTACGTATGATCAAACCTCAGGTTTACCTGCAGGCATGTCATGGCAACGTATAGGAAATCGAATTACTCTTTCTTTAGGCAGCTTTGCATACAGCGATCTTCAATTCGGGTATGTGCGGTTAAAAAATAGCAGTGGAGTGTGGAGTGGTACTTTTGCATTTGTGACAAATTAGGTTAAATGATTTGTCAATGCTGCGAGACAGGTTTGAAAATGGATTATGCAACCAAACTTGATTTATTTTAAAATATAAATAGATAGTTAGTATCAAAGCTAGTTTAGTGTTTTATTAATTTAATTCCTCATTTTATGAAACCAATTCACCAACCCACCCAAGAAGTACAGTACTTTGTACAGGCTTCTTGGCGCAGCAATTTGCCAACCCACCTCCCGATAGCTATCGGGATTTCCAATTTACCAATTCTCACGAGGTGCATTATTCTATTACTATTTTTAATTAACGCTGATGCTCACGCGGGCAATTACACTTGGAACGGTGCTACCAGTACCAATTGGGCAACATCAACGAATTGGAGTCCGGCAGGGGTGCCAAGCACTAATGATACAGTAACGTTGAGCAACGGTGGAGTAAATTCTATTTTACTGGATGGCAATAGAACCATTACAAGGCTCGTCATTTCTGCCAACACCATTAATTTAAATACCTACGAACTACATGTTTCAGGCAGAAGTTCATTAAACGGTGGAGCCATCAATAACGGAAACCTTAAAATTAGAGGAACTTATGCTTATTTTCAAGGAACTAATTTTAATTGCACCTTAGATGTAATTGCTGGACAAATTAAATTTAGCGGTGGAACTTTTGATAAGACGGGAAGTTTTGAGCAAAATGGATCAGCGAGTGGATACGGTTTGGGTGGTTGTACCTTTAACAAAGATGTGACAATAAAAAACACAGGTACCGTTTATTTAAGAATGGGTGAAACGAGTGGTGATACCTTTAACGGAAAGCTCTATTTATACAATAGTGGGGGC
>JANOPQ010000191.1:0-13520 GCA_031421935.1 Bacteroidota bacterium
TTTAGATAGGCCTCTTCATACTTATTTAAATAAAATTGGGTGTAAGCCAAGTTCATATAATTCTGCATTAATCTGCTTCTTTTTTTCAAAGCAGAATATTGATCTGAGCTACGAATAATTTCTAAAATAATTTGCTCTGCAAGTTCATACTTCTCTTCATAATGTGCCAATTGCAACTTTAACATTAAAAAGATAAAATTAATTGACTGCAAACCAGTTGCATTAAAATACTTTTCTAAGTCAAAAATTGCTAATTGAATGTCATTAATTTTAGATTTATCATCTATTGACTTATGTTGTACATGTTCTATAAACTTATATAAATAAAATTCAGCTACATTAAAATATTTAGACTTTTGAAGTCTTCTTTTCAAGTTAAGATGGCAAGCTTCAACTCTATCAAGATCGCCAACAGCATAGTGAAACAACAAATTATTCTTTTCCATTACTATTCCCTCTTCAATAAACTCAAATTCATCACAAATTTTCAAGGTATTCTGGGTTTGCTTTATTAACCAATCAAGAGGTAATTTTTTAATTTTTAATATTTCTATTAGATGAATATTGCGATTTACAAATACTTTATTAAAATAATATTCTGAATAATTACTCTTGTCCAATTTAAAATTCTCAAAACCTACTATCAAATTAAGCAACTTATTCAACATCCTTTCGCAAAGCTTTCTATATGATTCGAAACTATTTTTATCAAGATTTTCATAGAGTACTTTGATCACTTCATGCTGTTCGATTCCTTTATTCTTTCTCAATAACTTAAACATTTTCAATAACTTACCTCCCATATCTGTCTTTTGACTTAAATCCTTATATAAAGAATTCACTTCATTGATGGTCAGGTTTGTAATAAAGATGGAAATTACTTTGTGGTTACTCATGATTGTAGTACCTTTACGGCATTAATATGCCCCTTACATGTTAGATCTTATTATTGCGCTTTTATTTGCCCTTGGTGTTAACACTACAGAGAGTGGAGTTGTTGTTATTGATCAACAATCAGGGATTGTTTTTGGTGTTGGATCAACTGTTGGCAATGGTAATTCAACAACTAATCCAAATGACACCCCAGTATATATCCTCATTCAAGACGCGGAAGGAGAATATCATTTAATCCGAAGATAAGCATAAATATCCTTTTTTAGCATTTTTTATGTTATTTTTATTTTTTAAAAATCAAATACTTACTTAAAATTTTATATATTTTTATTTAACTATGGTGCCTTTTAAGCATCCAAGCCATCTTTCTTTGTCCCTTGATATGATATGGCGACCATTTACTTTAGCAGAAGTAAAGGGTTTTTGTTATTCAACAGTAATTGTTTTGGCTTTTCTGTGTAGACCGAGTCCCGCCATGGCGGGACTTTGTCTTTTTACCCAATTCCTTTAAATACTATTTACTATTGCATATCAATTATTTATCATTTTATTCGATTAGGAATTCACGTGCTTTTTACTATTATTAATCCAAAACAATAGGTCAAAAAACAATTTCAATTTATTGATTTACAATGATTAACTAGGATTCAAAAATACTAAAATAGGATATTTAACCGCTTTAAAGTTCCTCGTCCCTTTATCTTGTCCCTTGATTTGAGTGATGAGCCGATATACATTTGTTCTCAGTAAGGGTTTTGTTGTTCCAGCCGCTAACCCGGTGGAAGGTGAAAGGGCTTCTCAAAAGGAAGCCCTTCACTATTTAGACACACTCCACTTCATTTATGTCTTTAGTACCTTAATTTATTAATGTAGTAAAATTCGTTTCATTTGGGTGTTTGTATTCACTGACCGAAGAATTAAATTTAATTTTAATTAAAACAAGATTTATTTCACCAAATAGCTTTCCCTCGTTTTGCTTTTCTTAGCCTTACTTTTCTTTAGAAGAAAAGTAACCCCGCAAATACGGGGCAGGCGCCAGAATCGCCCTGTGCAAGCCCGGCGGGGGAGCATTCCACAACAATGTTTGGCAACCCTAGGCCTGAACAGTTATCATTCAAACACCGTTTTCACTTTCAAATTTTTAATTGTAATAACACCAATCCTAATTGCAGTTCAGTCTGGGTTACCACTAAATAATATTCCTCTCCATTATAAAATTTTATCTAACTAATTGGCTCCCTTTTCCGCCGTACTTGCAAGGGGCAAATTTCGGAGTGCCGCCGATTAATATTTAGAAATAGTAATTTGGTAGAAAAGCAAAAAGCTTATATTAATTAGAATACACCTCAATTCACTTTGAATCATTTTAAATAGTATTAGCGCTTCATTTATAATACTTAGGTCTTCCACCTTCTTAATACTCCTTTTGTATGAAAAGAATAATTTGTATATTATTGCTTGATGAACCCGCTTTCCCCTCTGCAACTGAAAGAATTTCTTGAAGAGAAAGTACTTCAATTCAATACAACATCGTTTATTGCAGATGATCCCATCTCCATTCCACACCAATTCCATTTAAAAGAAGATAGAGAAATTGCAGGATTCCTCACTGCTCTTATCGCATGGGGTCAGCGAAAAGTGATTTTAAAGAATGCACAAGAAATGATGCAGAGAATGGATCAGCAGCCCTTTGACTTCATCTACCATCACACGTCCAAAGAAAGAAAATCGTTTAGTGATTTTGTGCATCGTACATTCAATGGAGTTGATGCCATGTACTTGTTAAAAGCTTTGCAATCGCTCTACACCTCTAAATCTAGCCTTGAGGATGTTTTTTCAGAAGGCATTCAACAGAAAAAAGATCTATCAGTAGCAATCCACGCTGCAAGAACGAAAATTCTATCCTTTTCTTCTCCTGGTCGAACCGGAAAACATATTGCAGATCCACTACGCAATTCATCCGCTAAAAGAATATGTATGTATTTACGTTGGATGGTAAGAAATGATAAAACGGGTGTCGACTTTGGTATTTGGAAAAAAATAAAACCAAAGGACTTGTATTGCCCTCTCGATATTCACTCCGGAAGAGTGGCAAGAGCACTCGGAATTTTAGACCGAAAACATGACGACTGGAAAGCGGTAAATGAATTGACGATTAACTTGAGAAAATTGGATAAAAATGATCCCGTTAAATATGATTTCGCGCTTTTTGGGTTGGGGGTGAACGAAGGATTTAAATGAGGTTTTACTTCACAAATTTATGTTGACACGAAAGTGCGAAAAGCACGAAAATTCGAAAGTGCGGAAATTGATTTGCATTGTAAAAAACCAAGTTCAAACTCTAACATCAAACATCCAAAATCTAACACCTAACATCCAACATCTCACTTCGTAAATGTGGTGTTGATTTCTTCATCCGATGGAAAAACAATGGCATCATCGCCTGTTCTACGCACCCAGTACAAATATTTTCCTGTTCCATTGCATGCATAACCGACAATCGTGTCATTAGGATGCATATTCAATCGTGAAAATGTTTTCCAACGTTTATCTTTCTCTTGAGCTGCTACTTTTACATCTAACAACTCCGTGCAATCGTTTCGAAAATAAGCTCTATAACTTTTGGAATGATCGGTGCATTGCGAACATGGTTTCGACCATTCGCTTTTATACTTCACAAGGCATTTGTTCAAATCATCATTTGAATCCACAAAGCTGAAGACACATAACAAAATAGCAAATCCTAGAATTGTTCCGAGTGAATATGTAATTAATTTTTTCATTTACAGTAATTGTTCTTTAATATAATTTTTGCTTCTGCGTTTCCTTTTTGTTTTGATTTATTCCAATCATCACATGCGCCTTCCATATCTCCTAACCCCTTCTTTGCAAAACCTCGGTTGTTATAGGCTTCTTGATTATCGGGGTCCAATGCTAATGCTTTATTAAAATCTGAAATTCCTTTTTCATACTCTGATAATCTATTATAAGCTCCCCCTCTAGAAATATATGCATTTAAATGATCTGGATACATTTCAATTACATGATTGTAATCGCTCAACTCCCCTTCAAAATCACTCAACATTCCCTTCATAAATCCACGTTTAATCCATGCATCTTCGTAAGAACTATCTTCTTTAATGGCTATATCAAAAGATTTAATTGCCTCTTTTGTTTTTCCTTGTGCAAAAAGTTGCATGCCTTTTCTATAAGCTTGATCTGATTTCTTTTTATCCTGAGCTTGTAAAGAACAAGAGCAAAATAGGAGAATCGAAAAACTAATCCAATATAACGGCTTCTTTATATCCATTTTCTGAAGTGGCTCTAATTAAGTGTTCAAATGCGATTTTTAAGGAATTAAACATCTTTTCATCCTTAACTGGAATACTGAAACGCCCATATCCTTTTTTTATTTTTTGTAAGGTTAGCACTCTTGTTAAACATTCCGGTTGATCTTTCATGCAAGGAATGCATAATAAACCGTCTTCTGCTTCATAAGTTATTTTCAAATCTAAATCGGGAGTTGGTACTTTATCTTCACGTACAATCTCTCCTTTTTCATTGTAAAAAGAAACCAGCAACGTTGTGTTTTTACAAGTCACCTTATAGCGATCTCCTAAAACTTTATTGATGTAAGCAATAGTCTCGCCACGTTCGGGGGTCTGACTGTAAGAAATGTCCGAAAATAGATTCATTATAATTATCAGGCATAGTAGTTTGCCTTTTAGAAGTTGATGGGGAAATAGGGCTCTATTCATAGGGATCAAATTTCATCATTCTACTTCAAAACGCAAGAGAAAGTTGCTCTAAAAAAGCAATGATCTGGAGCAAACTAACCAACGATTGCCTTATGTTATACCTCATGCCACAATTTAATTGGCTGAAAACTCAGCTCTTACTTGGGCTTCTGCTCATGGTCGGACCTTTATTCGCACAACAAAATTTCCTTGAAATTCCTGTAAAACTGGAGATCGAAAAAGGAAATATGTCGGAAGTGGTCATTAAAGTCAAAAAAGAAGGAAAAGACGCTTTTACTCAGAGTGGTGCTAGTAAAATGCGATTCAAACTCGACTTCAATAAGAAGTACACGCTCATCTTCTCAAAGCCTGGCTATATTAGTAAGACCATCGAAGTAAATACTAAGGCTCCTTCAGGACGTATTTCTTCTGGATTTGATCCTTACAAGATCGGTGTTAAACTCTTTCTTCAAAATCAGGAGAATATGGTCATCTACAATCAAGCGGTTGCTCAGATTAAGTATGATCAGAATTTAGATGAATTCAATTTTGAAACCGATTATTCGAAATCGATTTTATCAGCCGTTACAAGAGACGATGCAGAAGAAAAACAAGCAGAGGATACCGCTTCTGCTGCTAGTACATCTCCCAGTACGCAGTCGGGAAGTGATGAAAGTGTAACTCCTGTTACAGCTAGTACATCTACCACAAATGGAGATGTACAGGATAAAGCGAAGACGGAGGAAGCAACGGAAGTAAATCCATCCATGGCAGCCAACCAACAAGCCAATGAAGAATTGCCTCCATCCGGAAAAACTAATGTTGGCAATGAACCTCCTCCTTCTGGCACTGTAAATTCGGGCGATGAACAACCTAATAAAGGAAGTGTGAATGGTGGTGAAACGCCTTTTCCAACTAAAAATGGAAATGGTAATCAAGATCAACTAAGTTCTCCCACCTATACAGCCGATAAAGATTCAAAAGGTTTTGGCATTTTACCTGCTTCTGGAAGTGAAAAAAATGCACCAAGCATCTCTGTAAATTCTTCAGCAGAAGCACCTGGTGATGGCCCTCAATATTCCGAATCAGAGAACATCACCAGAGAGGATATTGTGGAAAGAAATCGAATCATTACCAAAATAAAAGTAATCAAGAACGGAGTGGAAACAGAATATAGTCGTGTCAATTATAGTTGGGGTGGCAGATATTTTTTTAAAAATAATGTGATGTCGATCTCTGAAACTTTGTTTGTACAATGGACGGGAGTACGGAACTAATTGCAAATTGGCAAATTGGTGGATTGGTGAATTGCTGCGCTTTGCAAGTGGAAGCTGTCTTCCGGATGGCAAGTAAAGCACTCAAATCACCTAAGATTTTTCAAGAACTGCCCTATTGAAACTACATTTCATCAAAAAGTAAGGGGTAAAGGTAATTTAGGAGTATAGCTTTGTTCTTCATGAATAAAGCCATGAGAATTCAAGAATTCAATGCCTTGCATTTTATTTCGCTTACGGAAGATCAAAAAGAAAGGTTAAAAGAATATATTCAACTTCGCGAAGTTCGAGGTAAGCCTTCCCGCTTTCAGATTTTACGCGGATTAGTTAGAACAAAAGCATTTACGAGATCGGTTTATCCTCCGAATTGGAAAGTAGCGTAGTGAATTGGTGAATTGGTGAATTGGTGAATTGGTAAATTGCTTTGTTGTGCAGATTGAATGTAGTGAAATACTCTAGATTGAATTCAGAGCTAATTCACTTTTGCTTTCGAGCTAGGACTTTCAAGCATCAGTAAATTCAAACAATTTCGGCATTTAATAAACAATAAAAAAAGGCTGAATTTTCATCCAGCCCTATTCATATTTTAAATGCTTTTTTATTTATCGATAGAAATTAATTCTACTTCAAAAATTAACGTTGCATTTGGTCCAATCTTACCACCTGCTCCACGCTCTCCGTAGGCAAGGTTTGAAGGAAGGAATAACTTCCATTTAGATCCAACTGGCATTAATTGTAATGCTTCTGTCCAACCCGGTATTACTCCGCTTACTGGGAAACTGGCTGGTTGTCCACGCTCAACAGAACTATCGAAAACAGTTCCATCTACTAAAGTTCCATGATAGTGAGTAGTCACTTTATCATTTAAACCTGGCTTTGCTCCGGTACCCTCTTTCAACACGATATATTGCATACCGCTAGCTGTAGTTTGAACACCTGGCTTGCTTTTGTTTTCTGCTAAGAAGGCTTCACCTTTCTTTACTTCAGCTGCTCCAGCTACTTTTTGTTTTTCTGCCATAAATCCTTGGATAATACGATCAGCATCTTCTTGCTTCATCGTTGCTGTTCCTGCAAATACATCTTTCAATGCTTGTGACATCACATCCACCTTCACAGAATCAAATCCGCTTGTTTTAAGGTTGTTGCCGATGGCTACGCCGAGTCCGTAGCTAACTGAATCAATTGTGCTGCTCATTTTAATTTCGGTTTTTTTGTTTTGGGCGTTACACGATGCGACCATAAAGGCGGCTGCCAAAACTGGTAATATGCTTTTTTTCAAGTTCATTGATTTGATTATTGGAGGGGCGAAGGTATAAAAATCCTTGATGTAATTCCCAAATAAATATGAAGGGTTTGTGAAACTGTTAGTGTATTATTCGAATTCAAATACTTGGACATACTATCTTTGGAACAATGGATTTTAAACTTATTTCAGATTTTTCTCCAACAGGAGATCAACCCGAAGCTATTAATCAGCTAACCAGCGGCTTAGAAAATGGAGATCTTCACCAGACGCTGCTTGGGGTAACAGGCTCTGGAAAGACGTTTACGGTGGCTAATGTGATCAATAATGTGCAAAAGCCCACATTAATTCTGAGTCATAACAAAACGTTAGCGGCTCAATTGTATAATGAGTTTAAACAGTTTTTTCCTGAAAATGCCGTGGAATACTTTGTCTCATACTACGATTACTATCAACCCGAAGCGTATATGCCGAGCAGCAATACGTATATTGAAAAGGACTTAGCCATTAATGAAGAGATTGAAAAATTACGTTTGAGCACTACGACTTCCCTCCTATCAGGAAGGCGAGATGTGATTGTGGTTTCTTCCGTTTCCTGTATTTATGGCATGGGTAACCCTGCCGATTTTGCAGAAAATATTATTCGCATTCAAGTAGGACAAAAAATATCACGCAATGCCTTTCTACATTCGCTGGTGAGCAGTTTGTATTCGCGCGCAGGCGATGAATTTAAAAGAGGAACTTTTAGAGTTCAAGGTGATACAGTGGATGTGTTTCCCGCCTATCGAGATGTGGCTTATCGAATTAGTTTTTTTGGAGATGAATTGGAAGAACTTTCGACGATTGAACCATCTACCGGAAAAAAATATGAGAAGCACGACCATTTGGCTATTTTCCCTGCTAATCTTTTTGTGACGAGTCCAGCCAGACAACAAAATGCGATTCATGAAATTCAAGAAGATTTAGTGAAGCAAATTGAATATTTCAAAAGTTTAGGTAGACATTTAGAAGCCAAGCGTCTCGAAGATCGCGTCATTTTTGATTTAGAAATGATTCGCGAATTAGGTTATTGCTCGGGCATTGAAAATTACTCCCGTTATTTTGATGGACGTGAAACAGGCAAGCGACCTTTCTGCTTGATGGATTATTTCCCTGACGATTTTTTAATGGTGATTGATGAGAGCCATGTCACCTTACCACAGATTCGAGCTATGTATGGAGGAGATCGTTCTCGTAAAATTAATTTAGTAGAATATGGTTTCCGTTTGCCAGCAGCCATAGACAATCGTCCTTTACGATTTGAAGAATACGAAGAAATTCCAAAGCAACATATTTACGTAAGCGCAACGCCTGCTGATTATGAATTAGAAAAAAGTGAAGGAATAATTGTAGAGCAAGTGATTCGTCCAACGGGATTATTAGATCCTCCTATTGAAGTGAGGCCTGTGCATAATCAGGTAGATGATCTTTTAGAAGAAATTGAAAAAGTCATCAAGAAAAAAGAGCGTGTTCTAGTTACTACATTGACCAAAAGGATGGCCGAAGAGTTAGCAAAGTACTTGACAAAATTGGATATCCGTTGCCGTTATATTCATTCTGAAGTAGAAACGTTAGAACGAGTTGAAATTTTGAGAGATTTACGTTTAGGTGTTTTTGATGTACTCATCGGAATCAATTTATTAAGAGAAGGATTAGATCTTCCCGAAGTTTCGTTGGTGGCTATTTTAGATGCAGACAAAGAAGGATTTTTAAGGAGTAACCGTTCGTTAACACAAACCGCAGGTCGTGCCGCTCGGAATTTAAATGGCAGAGTAATTATGTATGCTGAGAAAATTACGAACAGCATGCGAATGACTATGGAAGAAACGGACCGTAGGAGAATTAAACAGATGGCTTATAACGAAGCCAACGGAATTACGCCTACCGCATTGAACAAAGCGAAGACAGGAATCTTTGAACATTTAGAAAGCAAGAGTGGAAATCTTTCTCGTGCTTATTTAGAAAAAACAGAAATCAGTGCGGCAGCCGATCCTATCGTTCAGTTTATGGGTAAAGACCAACTCGATAAAGCTATACAGTTTGCTCGTAAAAACATGGATAAATCGGCCATGGAACTCGATTTCGTAGATGCAGCCAAGTATCGCGATGAATTGTATAGTTTAGAAAAACTTCGCTCAGAAAAATTCGAAAAATAGCATGAGTCCTACCCTACTTATTCTTAGTATATGTCTCTATTTGATGAGTCTGGTGGCTTCGCTGTTAATCGGAATGGCCTCCAAACGATTTTCGCCAACCGCCATACGAATTCCAATCCTAATTCATTTCGGATTACTCATCACTACACTTCTTCTATACTTTTTAGATGTGCCGATTTACCATTCATTTATGCTTATCACTTTCTGCAGCGGACTCTTAATTTCCGTCTGGACGCTAAGAAAAAAGGAACATGCCTTGCCTATAAAAATATACTTTGGACTTTCCTTATTCAGCATTATTCTATTTATCTCTTCACCCGGAAAATTATTTTATTTGATTAGCGGAAATATCCATCAATATAAAGCAGAAAAGAAAATTGACTTACAAGAAAACTACTTTCTCATTGAGCAACGAAGTATGTTTACCGTTCCCTCCGATTCCACTCCTTACAAAATCGTGAAGCAAAATGGATTTTATAAGAAGACTTTATTGCGGGATGTGTTCATTGAAGATGAAATCGATGAAGGAAGGATGATTCTCGCTAATGAAGATACAATAGTTATTGAATTTTCGTTTAAATCCAAGGACAAACAAATTCGAGGATTTAAACCTGGGGTTGGGCAAAATAAAATTCAACAAAAAAAAGCTTCTGGCTCCTAGCTACTAGCTGCTAGCTGATTTCGAGATTTAATAATCAAAGTTTAATAATAAACTTGTAGAATGAATGTTTTATTAATTTCTTTGAGATCTAAGGCGAATTGTTAATGAAAAATCAAATTTCTCAAGTGATCTCAAGTGACCTTTAGTGCCTATAGTGTTAAAAAAATCTAATTCGAAGTGCAAATTAGTTGACAAAGCCGTTTAAATCCATTAATATTGTAACATGCAAATCATTATGAAAAAAATAGCTCTTGGGGCATTCCTCGTTGTCCTTTCACTTCACGTTTCCGCTCAATCCAATTCTTCAGAAATATATCTTCTTGACATTGTTCAAAAAGACGGAAAACACATGGCTACCACACCATATCGTGTTACGCAAAATGATTATTACGATAATCAACCTTGTTTTAGCAAAGACGGACAATTTTTATATTTCGTGGCTCGACCTGATACCATCCAAAGTGACATTTACGAATTTCACATCAAGAAAAAAATAATGCGTCAGGTAACAAACACTCCAGAGAGTGAATACCAACCGCAGCTTATTCCATTTGCGAAAGATAAAATTTCTGCGGTCATCGTAGAGATGGAAGGCGCACAAAAATTATATGAAATGAAGTTGGATGGATCTAATTATGAGTTATTGATGCCTAATGAAGATTCACTCGCTTACTATTGTTGGATGAACGACACTACCGTTGGAGCTTTCATGTTAAATGGCGGGGGTGGTACTTTGCATCAGTTCGATATGATTCCTCAACAAAGTATTATTTTGATGGAAGGTGGTTTTGGTAGATGCCTCGCCGTTATACCGGGGACCAACATTTTAACGTATGTTCAGAAAGGAAGTGATGGTAAAAATACACTGATGCGTTACGACATGAGTAACGAAGAGCGGATGCCTATGCTTGAGTTTCCTGCCGGCGTTGAAGATTACTGCTGGGGGCCGAAA
Source organism: Bacteroidota bacterium (assembly GCA_031421935.1). Classification (GTDB taxonomy): domain Bacteria; phylum Bacteroidota; class Bacteroidia; order AKYH767-A; family OLB10; genus JAJTFW01. The sequence goes on from JANOPQ010000191.1 coordinate 10,957, forward strand.
GAACTTCTTTTCTGCAGTGACAAAGGCATTTTGTACATGTACGATACGAAATTAGAGGATTCAAAATGGATTCCCATCGGTGATTTTTCAGAAACCATCGGAACCTTTTATCGAATGACGATGAATGCCACAGGCGATAAAATTGCCATCGTCACTTACAAAGGCGAAAAACCTTAATTGTTTTTCCTGAAGAGGAAAAACTAATATTACTTTCTTGAATAAGGAATACGATTTCATTATCACCGGCCAAGGGCTTGCGGGTAGTTTACTCGCTTGGTTTTTATTGCAGGCTGGTAAGAAGGTTTTAGTCGTAGATCCACAATTAGAAAATACTTGTTCGCGTATTGCTGCAGGGATGATTCATCCGGTTACAGGTCGGCGAATTGTGAAATCATGGAATGCAGATTTATTTATTCCATTTGCCAAATCCACTTATAAAGACATAGAAGACAAACTCGCTGAAAAATTCTTCGAAGATTATCCAGTCTTTGAAATTTACCACGACATTGGTCATCGCAACGATTGGGCAGGACGCAGTGCTAGTGAAGGGATGACGGAGTATGTGAAAGACGAATGCGATGCTACAACTTCTCCTAAAGGAACAAATGCACCATTTGGTGGCCGGTGGGTAGTGAATGGCGGTTGGTTAGATACGAGAAGATTTATTGATACCATACAACGATACCTGCAGGGAAACAATTCATTTCACAAAGGCATTTTAAAATACGAAGAAGTAGAATTCGGTGAAGCGTTTATCACATGGGGAGATTACAAAGCCACCAAAATTATTGATTGCAGCGGCGTGAATGCAATTACACATCCCTTGTTCAAACATCTTCCATTTAAGCCTTGCAAAGGGGAATTACTACAAATAGAATCGGATGGTTTGCCGAAAGATTGTATTCTTCACGGAAATGTAAAAGTGATTCCGTTGGGCGGATATCAATACATCTGTGGAGCGACGTATGATTTCAATACGATTGATGAAATTCCTACGCCTGAAGGAAAAGAAAAACTAATTGCCGCTCTCGAAAAAATCATCTCTCCCTCCTATCGTATTAGTGGACATTTTGCATCCATTCGTCCAAGTACCATTGATCGAAGACCGATCATTCAACAACACAAAGATCAACCCCTACTCTATATTTTTAATGGCTTAGGATCTAAAGGGGTGATGATGGGTCCGTGGATGGCGAGGTTGATGCGTGCGCATTTGGTTTATGGGGAGAAGTTGGATGCTAGATAGTAGATGCTAGATACTATGACTTATGATTTTTTTTGAACCTGAAATTTTAGCTTCGGAAGGAAAATCGCTTCAAGAAGACTTTCGTTGATTAGGATATGTTTTTCAAAAGAAGATTCTATTAAAAACACTAGAGGAACTAGAGTACACTAGAGAGCACTGGAGGATTTGTGCGAGACTTCATCGTTCCAACCTCACAAATGGAGTTATAATTTTTCCTGCATTTATTTCGACGAAAGTATTTCTATATTCAAAACAATAATTTTCTGTGTAACTCCATATTCCATTTAAGTATTCATAATTATATTCAAAATCATAACCTTCTTTACTTTCCTTGCAAAAAAGTTGGACTGATAATTTATCATTTTCAATAAAATTCATCGGAAAATCAAAAGCATCCGATTCATTCAATCGGTTTTCAATCGTAACATAATTCACATCAAAATTTTCATCCAGCATATCTGTAGGGAACATTGCTATCCCTAAAATAAAATCTTCTCTCCCATCGTTTAATCGATAGTGAATCCATCTGTGTTTAAGATTTTGAACATCACCAATACAAGTACAAAATTTTATTTTGGAAGATACAGTACACATGATAGGAGAAATTTATGAGGGAGAACGAATAAAATAAACTTTTGATATTCTCAAAAAAATAAGTTGTTAGTAATTTCAAACAACCTACGATACAAGTCAAAAGAAAAACACCATCATGAATAGAGAACTAACATAATGGTGTTTTACTATTGCTTCCGAAAATCACATAGAAATTTGCAACCCACTAGAAATTGAAAATGGATCATTCCAATTAATTTCTGGATGTGTTATTCTTGCCGTACCATCAATTGCAACAACTTTAAACTCATAATTAATAGAAATATTAGGAACCTGATAGTCACCTAGAAAAAGCTCGACAGTTGCAGTACCAACTTCTGCAGAAGGTACTAAATTTACAGAATTACCTGAAACTGGAATATTAACAGGGATTTGCCCTATACTCCCATCCGAAGCTTTTAGATAAACTAGAACCGCTCCATTATCAATCACGCTTTGAGTAATATCAGAGAATGACAAATCAATAAATTTTTCATAATCAACTCCAGCTGTTCCCGTTGACTGCCATTGGCCAGGTGTAATTGTAAACGTCTTGCTTTTTACATTAGCGTTACCTGCAGGCCCTTGAGCACCTGGATCACCGTCTTCTGCACAAGAAGAAAGGAGTATTATAATTGAGAAGAACACTAAAAGTTTTTTCATGATTTAAGTTTTTAAGTTTATCAAAAATAGCAAATTTTTCAATTTAACAAGTAAATAGCTACTT
>JANOPQ010000192.1:0-2730 GCA_031421935.1 Bacteroidota bacterium
CAGACGGACTAAAAAATTAATTTTTATAGGATAATTTAATATGATAATGCGGAATTCAACAACCGTTTTGGATTCCTATTTATATTAGAATTGAAAAACTCCCCCATTTATAATTAATTTTCCTAAATTTGAATCATGAAAAAATTAATTCTTTGTCTTGGAATTGTTGCCTTAGTAGTTGGACTGAACGCCTGTAAATCAGAAAAGGAAAAAGAGGAGGCTTGTTCTCCTGAATCTTTAAATCCCAACGGCGATAGTGAATTAGCCTTGTTAATGCGCGACATGGCAAAGCTGAGTGAAGCCAATGCCATCGCATTACGTGAAGGGAAGGAATTAGCTCCCTACAATGGAGAATTTACTGCCATGAAAAAAGCAGAACGAACCATGAAAGATTTTGATGAAACTTTTTTTCAGGGAATGTCGGATAAATATTTATCCGATATGCAGAAATTGTATGTTGCAAAACCGGAGGATCGAATCGCTTTACATAATAATGTTGTAGAATCATGTCAAGCGTGCCACAATCAAATCTGCCCAGGACCTTTGAAGAGAATTGATAAGATGTTGGTAAAGCTTTAGGATATCTCTAATGCCATTTATAAATAGTTTATAAATCAAATAATCAAAATTATTTTTCCGCCAATAATATATTTTCATTCTCACTGAATTATATATTACACAAATGAGCAAGCTCAGTCTCATCTGAAATAATAAAATTCGGTTTTTTTAATTAAAATTGTAGTCTTAATTTACTTGTTACTTTCTTTTGCGTGAAAAGAAAGTAACCAAAGAAAGCACGCCCTTTACAGAGTGAGAAACAGTGTGTAAGTGAGGAGTAAAATCTAGAAATGTCCGATCATTCTGTTTAGCTGCCTGAGGCACTCGAGGGCAGCAAAAATCGGTTCGTCCCGAAGCATCGGGATTGCGTGGACAACCTCCGCACCTGCCTGCCGGCAGGCAGGCCGTTCCGAACGAAATTGTTTTTCACTAATATTTGTTGCTCGAAAAATAGTCCTTTATACCGCTATTAATTGAACTACATACTAAATATAATTGGTATAAAAACCCCGGATGCTTAGTTTTACCTCGTCTGTGAGGTTTTTTCAGATGCCCTTTTATTTTTTATCCTAGTTTAAGGCTCGAAATCGAGACTAATGGAATTCATGCAAAATCTTTTTCCGGTAGGAGGGGGACCATCGTCAAAAATATGTCCGAGGTGGGAATCACATCTTCCACATAAAACTTCGGTGCGTATCATACCATAGGCTTTGTCCGTTTTGTATATAACAGAAGTAGGACGCACACTTTCGTAAAAGCTAGGCCATCCACAACTCGAAGCGAATTTTGAATCCGATTTAAAGAGATGATTGCCACACGCGGCGCAATAATAATTTCCGATACCTTCATAGTCCCAATACTTGCCTGTGAAAGCTCGCTCTGTGTTTGCATGTCGAGCAATTTCATAAACATCTTCTGGTAATATTTTTTTCCAAACTTCATCCGTTAAAACAAGTTTAGTGGTATCAGTTCTGGAATAGTAAGGATGGTGTCCGGGAGTAGGATTCATAATGGTAGCTTGTTGTGTTTGGGGTGCCGTAACCGCTTTTTCAGATTGACCAGCACATTGCGTAAAACTAATAGCAATTAAGGTAAGGGGGAGGATAAATGATTTCATTTATTGTATAAACGTGCGGATGGGCATTTTGGTTTTGTGGATGGTTTAATTAATTAAAAATTCATTTGTTTAATTTTCTTTGCACAATGCGAAGAATATTAAGTGATATTTAGTCAGAGTTTTATTTAGAAATTATAATAGATTTAATTTCTAATGTATTTTCAGTTGTATTTTCTAAAAATTTTACGAAATAGTTTCCAGAAGATAGTTGAAGATCGGATATTCTATAATTACTACCACAGAATGTATCTTTAAAGACTTCGATTCCATTACTATTAAGAATAATAATTCGCGTGCAAATTCCCGAATGATTTAAAATCGAAATATTTCCATTACTAGGATTCGGAAAAACTTCGAAAAGAGCTGAGTTATTTTCTAAATCATTAATATCAGTGAGTGATCCATTTGGATCTGCTTTTACCAACCACATCTTTAGAACATTCGTTGAGTCTGGTGCACCGGATTGAATCATTACTAGACTACTATCATATGATTCAACGATTCCTGCAACAAAAGAGGCATTTACTCCAAAATAAGGCTTTTTAAATAATATGTTTCCGAACTTGTCAAACTTAATTATATAAACTAGGCTCCCGAAACTATTTGAAACATATCCACATTGAACTAAATAACCATCCTTAGTGGTAATAAAATCTGTTGGAGTTTGACTGATAAATCCAACAAATTTAAAGTTGTTTATAGAATCACTTTGGAGTATGTTTAAATTATGATCAACAAAAACTATTGAGTCACCATTTTCATTTAAAAGGTAAATAAAATTATTATCAGATATTATATACTTGTTTTTATATGATTCCAATTTTAATGAGTCTATACGATTTAAATTTAGATCTAAAGAGTATAATCTTTGCAGCTTGTGACCTGAACTATCATGTTGTGAACAAACAATAAATGTGTCTTGCGAATGATAAAGTAAAGAACTATAATCCAATATCATGGAATCTAAAGATACTGTATCAATAATGTTTCCGGAAATGGACATTTTCCATATTAAACCGTGTGGCTGTTGACCACCACTAACAAGAAATGATCCT
>JANOPQ010000193.1:0-14504 GCA_031421935.1 Bacteroidota bacterium
TTTAAAATTTCAATATTTAAAACAGTGTTTTTAAGGAGTGAATGCAAATAGCTTCGATTTATCAAATGAACCAAATTGACCTTTGAAGAAAGGCCCTTTTCTAAACTCCTTTTTAATATGATAGAAGGATTCATCAGATAAAGCTATCGGTAAATAGCTATTAACCATCCTACAGAACTACCAAATCTAACCCATAATGCTAAGAAGGACTTATAATAACGACGCCTCGCGACTAAAATCCAAAATCTAAAATCCAATATCTAACATCCTTTTCCCACCGTATCCGTCAATTTTCACCCGACAATCCTTCTTATTCACCAAAAGGATCCACTAGAAGCCTCCTCTTCGATGGTACTTTGCATCAGTAGAACACAAAATATATGATAAAAGACGTCCCTTCCGTAGAACAATTTAACTCCCTTAGCTTCGATGAACAAGCATGGCATGTTTGGCATCACGCCACTTTTATGATCGTACGACAAAATTTACAATATAGAGTTAATCTCTATTATATGAATGGATTTTATATTCAGCTGTGGTATCATGTAAAGAAAAATCGAATCAATAAAATTGGTGCGACCTATTCTACTTCCGTAATGAATCCTTATCTCCGACTCATCGAATTGAAAGATATTATTTCGTAATGCTGACATCAGTCCTGCATCCAAATAGAAAGCCCTGCGTTGCGGGGCTTTTGAATTTTTATATTTATCGCCACCTAATGATTCTTATTTAAACGCAGCGGGCGCAACGGTTTCGCAACGAGAGCAACGAATATTTTTTCGAAATGAAATTACATCTCACTTAAAAAAACATCCAACCTCTAACATCCAACATCTAAAGTGGGATATTCCCATGCTTCTTCTTCGGCAACTTCACTACTTTATTTTCTAACATGGCGAATGCATTAATTAATTTCTGACGAGTGTCTTCCGGTTTTATCACTTCATCCACATACCCACGCTCTGCAGCGCGATATGGATTTGCAAAATGGTTGATGTACTCTTCTTCTTTTTCTTTCAATTTCGCTGCTGGATCTTTTGCTTTCGAAATTTCACCTTTGAAAATAATTTCCGCAGCTCCTCTTGCACCCATCACTGCAATCTCCGCAGTAGGCCATGCATAATTCATGTCAGCACCAATATGTTTTGAATTCATCACATCATAAGCACCACCATACGCTTTACGAGTAATTACTGTTACTCTTGGAACCGTCGCTTCACAAAACGCATACAATAATTTTGCACCGTTGCTAATGATTCCATTCCACTCCTGATCAGTCCCTGGTAAAAATCCTGGAACATCTTCCAACACGAGTAAGGGAACATTGAAGCAATCGCAAAAGCGAACAAAGCGAGCCGCCTTGGTAGAAGAATGAATATCGAGAACACCTGCTAAATATGCAGGTTGGTTAGCAACAATACCAATAGATCTACCCGCAAGTCGCGCAAATCCTACTACAATATTTTCTGCAAAGTTTTTATGCACTTCAAAAAATCCTTCTCCATCATCGTCAATTAAATGAGTAATGACTTCACGTATATCATAAGGTTGATTGGGATTTTCTGGAATGATGGTATTCAATGCAAGTCGCTTTTCATTGCTTATGGTATAGGCATAGTGTGGCGCTTGGTCTTCACAGTTCGAAGGAATATAACTCAGTAATCTTTTGATAGAGTTGATGCATTCAATTTCATTGGCACATGAAAAATGCGTTACACCTGATTTTACACTGTGTGCTGAAGCCCCTCCTAAATCTTCACTACTCACTTCTTCATGTGTTACGGTCTTCACAACATTGGGGCCTGTCACAAACATGTACGATGTATTTTCTACCATCATAATGAAATCAGTGATAGCCGGTGAATAAACAGCACCTCCCGCACAAGGTCCCATGATGGCAGAAATTTGCGGAATCACTCCCGAAGCCATCGTGTTTCTGTAAAAGATATCAGCATAACCACCCAATGAAACTACACCTTCCTGAATACGTGCACCACCCGAATCATTCAGTCCAATGAGCGGTGCTCCATTCTGCATCGCTAAATCCATGATGCGACAAATTTTTCCGGCATGTGCCTCCGCTAAAGAACCTCCAAACACAGTGAAGTCTTGCGCGAAAACATACACTAACCGACCCGAAATTTTTCCATAGCCGGTGACAACACCATCTCCTAAATATTTTTCTTTATCTAACCCAAACTCCACCGACCGATGTGTCACCAACATCCCAATCTCTTCAAAGCTGCCTTCATCTAATAAAAAATGGAGGCGCTCTCTTGCTGTTAGTTTTCCTCTTTTGTGTTGAGCTGCAATTCGATTTTCGCCTCCGCCTTTATGCGCTTCTTCTTGTTTTTGCTGTAGTAAAGTGAACATGTTGTATGGATATTTATGGCTTCAAAAGTAATGGAAAAATGTTCATCTTCGAAACACAGTTGAGAAGGGTAACTCATTGTGTAAGTTGAAAATCGAGAAAGAAGTGTCAAAGTTGCCGTGTTTGATATGAAAAAATGGCCCTAACAAAGAAAGGCATTGAAAAATCCAATGCCTTTCACTTTTAATAACCTGAACCTTTATTATTTTTTAAGCTCAACTCATTTGATTAAAATAAATCAAAATTTATTATGTTAATTCCAATTTGGAAAGGATGTAAACTGGGCCCTCTATTTTCTTTAAACAACGTGTTTAATGCGTACGAAGCATATAAAGTGTACGACTGATACCCAATGCGAAATGTGGCATCATAACGAAAAGGTTGGATATTAAATTCATCATGTCGCTTAGATTTTTCTTTGTTCCCATCTTCGGTATATACCAATTTTAAATGCGAATTGTATTTGTAAGAAAATAAAAGACCCGTTGCTACATGAATAGATTTTTTAAATTCTAAACGAGAATTAAACTGTATCAACAAGGGAATGGTGATGTAGTTGACAGCCAATTTATTTTTTTTGTAGTTGATGCGCTCGTTGTTTTTGTCATAATCGTAAGACGCAACAGTACGGTTAGTGTCCGATAATAATGTTTTGTCGGAGCTAAAGCGATAGTTGTTTAAAGTTAATCCAATTCCCGTGGTGAACATCACATACCTTTTGTAGAGCGGGAAGTCGTGTGCGAATAAATTAATGCTTACGTTGATGGATTTGCCCGAATTTAATTCTAAGAAATCATATCCATCAGGAATATCTGTACTGAATTTGTCTTTTACAAGCAGCTGATTGAATCCTATTTCAAAACCACTCCAGTGCGATCTTGCATTTTCACTTCTGTTAAAGATGGAATCTCGATCCCAATGCATTCCATAGTTACGATCATCATTGGAAGAACCTACATATTCATTCGAATCGTTTTCATTATGACGGCCACTGCTTTCGGAGGTTTCATCTCCATTGTAAACGCCGTATTTTCCAATGCCGCTGATATTGGTATTTAAACTTGTTGGTTTGGTTTTGTAGTAGAAGGTGCCCGATCCGGAAATATTTAATTCCAACGACTCCGTAACATCCATCTTGAATTTTCCAACACCGCTAATCTTTGCTTCTACATCTTTTGTTGTTAACTGGAGAGCATCAACTTTTGCACTGCCGCTTACTGAACTTTCTACATGATTGGCAACTCCTTCTAGTTGTACTTTGCCTAACCCGCTAATTTTTATTTCTAAATGGTCTACATCAATAGGCATCTTTATTGTCCCTGAACCCGAGATGGAAAGTTCTAAATTTTTTCCGGTGATAACACTATCTGCAATTACTTTTCCAACACCACTGATTTTTACTCCTTCTAATTTTTCGATCGTGATGTACAGGACTGCATTTTTTCCTTGGATATTTAATGCTTCGTCTTCAACTTTAGTTTCGGTTTTGTTGAGATCGTTTTCAGAAATAATTTTTACTTCCTGCGGACTTCCAATTCGTACATGCACTTCCGCATGATCTTTAATATGGATAGTACTGAAGTTGGAAAGATTTCGTGTTTCTTCAGATTGTGCAAAACTGATTTGTCCAATGAAGCAATAAAGGGCAATCAATACTAATGTGAGATTTTTCATAATCGTAATATTTTATTGGATTCTTATTGTTAAGATGAAAAAGGGAAACTGAAAGTTACAGAATATTTATTTTTTTTAATTTTAATATTTAGCGGACTCGAATTGACGTTGAATGGTTTTCTTGTTCGTCTGTATTTCATACGCACTCATTTTCCCAGTGATGGGATTGAAAGTGGTACGCACTTTCACTTTGTTGTTTGAAATTTTGCTGATGGCTTTTCCTACAAATTTATAGAGTCGACTTTTGAGAGGTAGTCGAATTGGATTTTCTGGACTACTCACTAAATCGCCACCTATTGCGTTATTAATTTTTTTTGCAGAGACATCAATTACTTCATTGGCAAGACGAGAAGCTTGTAAAATTTCCAAGAGCGAGGGTGGCTCATTCGGATTTTCATAAGCAATTGTTGCCTTTGGTGTATAGCGTCGTTCAACTGGAAGAGTAGGTTGATTAACAGGTATCGGTTGAGCCTCTTTTAATTCCATCGCCATCAATTCTTCGTCTTGTCGTTCAAATTTATTTTCGATGCGAGATGGTTGTAACGATTTTTTATTAAGTTTAGGAGAAGATTTCTGTTCTGCCAAATTGTTTTGCTTCTGATTAATTTTAGGAAGTACAACCTTTAGTGGTTTTCTTTTATGGGTAGATGGGTGTTTGGTTTTGGAAAGAGTATCTACCGATGCAATTAGCTTTTCTTTTTCGGAGATTGGAGTTTCCGTATTAATCAAATTAGGTGTCACGATTGAATCTTTAACTTCAACAACATGTCGATCGGATCCCGTATTGTTTTGAGAGATGGTAAAAAGTATACCGGCACCCAGCAACAATAAGAGCATCGCCGCAATTCGATAGAATAGCTTTTGTTGATAGAATGGAATAACCATTCCCTTGCGTAATTTTTTCTTATTTGGAAATTCTTCTTCATTCACTGCTGACAAAATCGTTTGTTGATAAAGCGCTTTGTCAATGGTAAACTGAGGATGATTTTTTAAGAACGCTAACAAGGAAGTTCGTTCTTGTAAATTCAAATCGCCATGCAAATCAGCAATCAACCAGTTCTGAATATTATTCGTTGTAATAGCAGCAAATTCTTTTACGTTTGCTTTTCGATCAAAATGTTCATCAACACTATTTTCTAATTTTGTCTTCACAAGTATTGCTTGATCTTTCAAATAAGAAGGATGTGCCAATAAAAATTTCTCAAGACTTTGTAATTGTTGATTCGTTAAATCTCCTTCTACTTGTGCAATCAACCATTCTTGAATATTTTCTTCACAAGCCACATTGTATTTTTTGAGAGATTGTTTGTTAAACAATTTCTCTTCTTCTATCAATAGCGTTGAGATGGATGTGTCAGCAAAAGCATCAAACTCTTCTTTTAATAATGGATGTTGTTCTAAAAACAAAAACAACTCAGCTACCTGTTCGGCGCTTAGCTGATTCTCGTAGTAATCGAGAAACCATGCTTCATAGTTGTTTTGGTTGATGTTCATTTTAGATGATGTTCTCTAATTTGCCAATGAATTCTTTCATTGCTAGTCGTGCTCGGTAGATGTATACTTTTACTTGCGACTCACTTAAGTTGGTGATTTCTCCAATCTCTTGATAAGAATAACCTTCGTAATCTCTCAACATAATCACCGACTTCTGGATTTCTGGCAATCGGTCTAATGCATTTTTAATAATTTCTTTTAATCCTTGGTAATGCCCACTGCTATGACTGTATTCCGATTCACTCACCTCATTCCAGTTTCCTTGCTTTTTTTGTCGACGAAGTTTTTCGAGCATGGTATGATAAGCCGTCGTGTATAAGTACGACTTCGACTTTTCACCATTGATGTTGTCCAAATTCATCCACATCTTTTCAAATGAATCTTGAACGATGTCTTGAGAAAATTCCTTATCGCGTGTGCTGTGCAGGATAAATCGATACACGCCGTCTGCATGAGTATCAACACAAATATTGTATTCTTCCGTGGTCACTGTTGAGGATAAATAGGAGTTCGAGAATATGACTAACTTCTTGGTTTAAAGTTACTCATTTACTGCCCAATTCATAGAAATAGTTGAATAACAGCAAGTTATATTATTTTCTTGGACTACTTACCTAAACATTTCCATTTTTTTATGTAAGAGTTCACGAAATAGGTATAAGAGTATTGATGAAAACTGCTTTACTTTTACACTCTCTAACTAATTTAAAAATAGCACGTGAAATATTTACTAATAATTGTTCAGTTATTAATTGCAAGTTCCCTCTTTAGTCAAACGGCAAAGCGGATCCTAGTTCCTGGCATGAAGTGTAGCATGGAAGTAAGTGATGAATTTAAATTAGCTACTCGGTTCAATGGATTTGAACATACTTCATTAAACGTTAGTATTATGGTTTCCTTATTACGTAATCCATTGGAAAAAAATGTGGCTTCTGTTGAATCGGATAATATGAAGGCCAAGGGATTTAATTTAGTGGGCAAGAAAGAAGTTCTGGTTTCAAACAATAAAGCTTTTTTGTATGAGTTGTATAGTGAGAGTAAAAAGGTAAAAGTGCGAAAGTATTTTTTAATTTTTGGAGATTCTGCAAAAACAATTTTTATTGATGCCATGGCGCCTGACAGTAATGAGGTCCTTTGCCAGAAGTTGAAAAAAGTAATATTGACAACAATGTATGATGAAAATATCGTGGAGGATCCTTTTGCCTCCCTTAGTTATTCTGTTTCTATCGACACAAGTATTTTTAAAGTAGCGAAAAATTCAAGTTCAGGTGTGGTATATACCAATGAGGAAGGGAATACGCCCGCCTTTTTGAGTTTTTCAGTAGCATCTCAAGCGATAAAAGTGAAACCTAATAACGAAAAAGAATTTGCAGAATTAAAATTAAAGGGCCTTACCAGTACCGATTCTGTGATTTCTGTTTCCATAAATCCAATAACTATTCACAATCTGAAGGGGTATATTATGGAGAGTGCTACCATCAATAAGATGAAAAAATCGAGTTATAATTATCAGGTTTTTCTTTATGGTGTGAAGGAGAATTATTATGTGATGATGGGAAGGTCGATGAGTTCAATGGAAGTAAGTCATAAAACTTTTGAGCCTATTGCAAAGAGTTTTCAATTAAAATAATGAGTTAAACTTTTAAATATTTTTATTATTATGAATGCATTTAACAAAAACAGGATTCAACCCCTGCCCACCTTCTTTGATCGTTATATTTTGGAAGTAGAGGAAGATGATCTAATTCATGCCTTAGGAAATTCGCTGGAATATTGGGATAATTTCGATTGGGATCGTTTAGAAAGGATAGGCAATCGCGTCTATCAAGAAGGAAAATGGACCGTGAAGGATATTCTGCAACACATCAACGATAATGAGCGTGTGCAGAGTTATCGTATCCTGCGCTTCGCCCGTAACGACCAAACCGCACTCGCTGGCTACGACGAGGATTTGTTTGTCGCTAATGCCAACGCCAACAGTCGATCGCTGGATGATTTGCGAGATGAGTTTATGTTTCTCAGAAAGGCATCCTGCAATTTATTGAAGAGTTGTAATGCAGAAGCATTGATGCGAACTGGAATCTGTTTTGAAATCGAGTTGTCGGTACTCGCACTTGGTTTTGTTTTGGTGGGTCACCAAATGCACCACATGAAAGTGATTGAGGAAAGATATTTTCCGATAGTGTAAAAAATAAATTCTCTTATGCAAGATTTCAACTGGACAAAATTCACTCAACGCATTGTAGTCAATTCGCCCATGGAAAAAGTATATGCAGCCTTGACCAATTGTGATGAATTGGAAAAATGGTTTTTGTCAAAAGCACGCGTGAAGAAATCAGAGGATGTTGTTGAGATAAGCGATGCGTTGCAAGTAGATGATATATATGCCTGGAACTGGTATGGCTATGAATTTACAGAATATGGAGAAATTTTGGAAGCCAACGGGAAAGACCTCTTTTCATTTTATTTCGCCGGCAAAACAAAAGTAGAAGTGAAGCTGTCCATGTTAAACAATCAAATTCTTGTTACTTTAACACAATCTGAAATTCCCGAAGATGATGATTCGAAGAAAAATATTCGTTTAGGATGTTCTTCTGGATGGGCCTTTTATCTCGTTAACTTAAAGGCTTGGCTCGAAAACAACATCGATCTTCGCAATAAAGATATCGGCAACGGAGTTGTCGTGAATGGTTAACATTTCTGAAATAAAAAGAGCCGCTCATTTCCGAGCGGCTCTTGATATAAAATATTTTTTATTAGAATTTAATGTCTACTCCTATAGCAATTACATCTAAGCTATTGCTTGTTTTTACTTTCACATCTAAAGGCTGTGCAAGAACGGCAGAAACAGTTTGGTCTTTGTAGAAAGTATGCATATAAGCTGCAGTGAATGTAATGTTGTTGTTAATTGTATAGCTCATTCCTGTGTTGATGTTGTAGTTATCATCAGGAGCTGTTTCAAATGCACCCGCCTTTGTAAAATAACCATCGCGATCGCTGTATTGGAAATCTGTATATCCACCACCTACACTAAACAAGAAGTTTTTTCCTGCTTGGAAGGTAGAAGCAATATTAATTCCCATCGCATCACCCGCTAAGTTCGCATAGTTCTTTTCTTCTGTAGCCATTGTCGACGTACCCCAATTGGCAGACGATTGTGCATAGTAGTTGAAGTCACCATAAACCATAACAGTAGGGGTAGCCGCAAATGCAGCACCAATAGCAATGACAGAAGGTAAGTCGCGACGACTTTTAGAACCATCGGTAGTAATACCTAAATCATCTTTTTTTGTTTTGGTTTCGAAATCCATTTTCACTGCCGACTCATAGCGAGCTGTAAAGCGTGTGCGTGGACTCGCTTGCACCATCATACTAAATACACCACCAAAGCCAGAAGCCGTTTCTGTTGTATTCAATTCAAAACGTGAATCTGGAAACATCATAGGGGATTGTGTTAAAGATAATCCCGCTTGCGTTTTGTTCGTTGCAGAAATATAGCGACCAGCCACTGCAAATGAAATCATTTCATTTACGGCATACGATCCACCTAAAGTTGTTGTTAAGTAGAATGAAGATGCTTTCATGCTTTGATGATCATAAGCAGCATAAGCACCTTGAGCACCCATTAACGCTTGCATTCCGATTAATTCAGTAGTGATACTTCCTGTAGGATAGTTTGCTGTTGCACCACCGCCTGCCATGAAGACACCTGTGAAGAGAGCAAAATTATTTTGCTTATACGTCATGTATAAGTTAGGAAGAAACATATCGTTTCCGTCTTGTGTGTACGTTTTTTCGCCACCACCCATACCGAAATCGAAGGTATGACTAGGCTTTCTAAATAAACTTTGATTCCCCATGTTAATATGGAAACCATTGTTTAATTTAACAAGTCCTGCAGGATTGTAAACAACGATGTCATTTGCATCGGTTGCTGCATTTCGCGCTGGAGTACGTACCCATTCAGCACTTAAGTTACTTAGATTGTCGTGTTGTGCGATAGCTGATCCAGCAAGCAAACAGAAACATACTATTAATGAAAGATTTTTCATGATTTTGAGTTTAGTCTTTGCTTTCTACGTCGATGAAAATACATAGGTTACAAGGGATTTGTAGCCGTTGATATACAGCTAGTTACAGACATATAATTCACACTTAAACGCAGTGTTCGCAGCGTTCAGCAGCGACCGCAAAGAAAATCCGTGAAAATCGTATTTATCCGTGTCATCAGCGTTCTAAGTCTAAAGTTAAATGCAACGATAAGTAATCATAAAAAATCATAGCGAAGCCTCGCTATCATAAAAAATCAGTGTTCCATCCTGCTCCGCTTCTTCGCCACCTTCGCAATTTTATTATATGCCAACGCAACATCCATCCACTCCTTCAAATTTTTTTCAGATTTGATACCTTCCTCTTCAATGTATAACATGCCTTTCATCTCACGACCTGTAAAGTCCATCGGCTTACTTCCTTTCTTCTTCAATAATTTTTCACGATCATCGGGATTAATACGCAACATAATTTTGTCCTTCATCACTCCCATGCACATTTTACCATCAATCATAAAACAAAGTCCACCAAACATTTTTTTCTCTTCGCAGGGTAATTTGGGATCTAATAAATCACGAATTCGCCCCGCCAAATTTTCGTCGTATGCCATATTGTTAGTTTTATTGATTGATTTATAAAAGTAAAATATTTTTCCGATTCGAAGCAGAATCAATTCAAACCTAAAGACTCTTTTGCAGCATCTAATGTTGATTTTATGTTATTTTTCACCCCACCCCTTGCAATTCCGAAAAACTTTTTTACATTCGCTTAACCAATCCTCGTTTTCATGAAAAATTATCTGAGTGCTTTAACAAGATGTTTAATTCTTCTGCTTTTTATATTTTCAGGAATCCCTCTGAAAGCTCAATCCAATTTTGACGCTTATGTTGTCACTTCCGCACCTGTGAATGATAAAGTGATGGGGACCATGTTTGTCACGTTGGTTGACACCAATCAGGTGGAGTTTATTGAGATTAAACTCGGAAGTAGTGATGGTGTTTTTAATTTGTTTGATTATAGTTTTGTTTATGATCAAACCACAAGTTTACCTACAGGTTGCACTTGGAATCGTGTGGGAACTAAATTGAACCTTGCATTGGGTGAATTTGATTACAGCGATGTTCAATTTGGAAGTGTTCGTGTGAAAAGTAATGGGGTTTGGAGCGACGCATTCGCTTTTGTAACTAATTAGTTTGAGTTCTATTGCCTTTTATAAAGGTGAATTATTGTTTGCAATTCCTGTAATTTAATACATTCTTATTCCTGATTTTACTATGAAAACAACCCACTACAATTTATTATTTCGGTTATGTTTAACCGTACTCTTGCTTTCGATGAATTTAATTTCAGAAGCCGGTAATTACACTTGGAACGGCACCACCAATAACCAATGGGGTACGGCTTCCAACTGGTCGGGCGGTTTAGTGCCTTCCACTAACGATACGGTCAATGTCGGGAGTGGGAACGATACCATACTTATTGCGGCTAACACTACAATATATAAGTTAACCATAAGCGGCAGAACCATAAATATCGGGGGCTATGAGCTGGAAGTTACCCATACGGCTACACTCACTGGAGGTAAAATTTATAACGGAACATTAAAACTCAGAGGCAATTTTGTCACCTTCGATGGAACGAATACTGATTGTACCATTGATTGCATCACAGCACAATTAGAGCTCAGCGGTGGAGTGTTTGATGGAGAAGGGAGTTTTGAGCATAACGGCACCTCCAATGGTTATGGGGATGGGGGATGTGTTTTCAATGCTCAAACAATTATAAAAAAAAGCACCAATTCTATTCTACGACTTGGGCAGGCTTTGCCAGATACCTTCAAGAGCCGAGTTGAATTTATCAATACTACCAAACAGCCGCTGGAAATCTCCCATGGTAGTGCTTCTGTTTTTTATGATTTGGTTTCGCTGACATGCACTGGAATAAATTCTTCAATGACGCTTGGTAATGCCACACATTCCGTTCAATTATTGGACAAAGCGGTGCTGGTAACAGGTGAAGGAGGACTGACCGATGGAATTATCACCCTTAAAGGAATTCACCAAAGCAGTCAGGAGGCGAATGAATTAATCGGAGACGATGGGCTGGTGATCAATATAGATTCCTGTACTTTTAACGGAGATGTTACTCTTACAGCACCTTCCATTCTCTTGAAAAATTCTGTTTTTACAGGCGATGTCGCGTTTACTAAAACAAAAACATCCTCGAATAGTCATTGCTACGGCGGTAATGCTTTTTACGGAAGTGTCACACTGGATAATCAGGATAGCAACAGTGCCTTCCGCTTTGCGAACATTACAGGAGATCATTTTTATAATAATGTGATATTTGTTCTGGAAAGCAATGAAATACAAATGGCTTACACAGGCAACACGTGGTTTGAAGGTGATGCATCCATAAACAGCAACGAAATTTATTTTAACAACAGTAACGGAAAAGTCATTTTGTCGGGCGAAAATAACCAAACCTTAGATGGAACTGACCCTTATCTTTTTTGCAAATTGGAAATAAGTAAAACTTCAGGATCAGTTCAATTGAATCAGCAGGCATTTATCGATTCGTCGATCACCTTTGAAAGCGGCATCCTTTACACGGACTCGCTTCTCACCTTAAAGGCAACGGCTACTAGTACAGGAGCTAGCAATCAAAGTTTTGTAGATGGTACGGTAAAGAAAATTGGGAATAGCGTTTTTGTTTTTCCGGTGGGAGATGATGGATTTTATAGTGCTATTGAAATTTCAGCACCAAGTGTTGCAACTGATGCTTTTATTGCGCAGTACCATTTAACGAATCAAATAAAAGGCGAAAATATAGATACAACAATCAGGTTATTGAATTCGTGTAGTTATTGGGATTTAACTAGAAATGCTGGATCTAGTAATGTATATGTTTCGCTTTATTGGGATAGTATTGGCTGTGGTTTATATGATACATTAGGATTAGTTGTTTCAACGTGGGATGGATCTAGCTGGAAAAATATAGGTAACACAAGTACAACAGGAAATGTACTTTCCGGTAAAGTTAAAAGTGGAAGTGTAGCAACTTCTTATTCAACATTTACATGGGCAAATAAACTTGACCCGGGTATACCGGTCATTATTCCTATAACTCCAACTCTAGTTGAAAATAATGATCTGGAATGGAATCATTCTATTTCTGAAGATTATTTTGGATATAATGGTTCAAGTGTGCTTGATCCAGGCCAAAATTGGTCTGATTTGGGTTCAGACCCTGCTAATAGCAATCTACCTGTTTTATTGCATAATGGAATAAGCAATCTTCGAATAAATGGCGGAACTAATGGTAATTTTTGGGATTGGAGAACAGGTTGGTTTATTCCGGAAAATGAATTGCCTGACAATTTGTTTTACACGAGAAGCTCTCATAAAAAAGAATTCAATTCAACCAAAGTGGATGGCTTTTTCGTAAATGATATGGCACATATTAAAACGAGCAATGATGCCGTAGCAAGCAGACCAATCTTTCAATTCAACGTGCTAACTTCCTCTGGATTCAACTACGAGGTGGCGAGTCTCTATAGAGCGCATGAATTAAACCTGCCTGTAAAGTATGTAGAACTTGGTAACGAATTTTATTTAAGCGATGAAGAATACAGGGAAGTTTTTCCTTCATCTTTTGATTATATTTCAAATGCGAATACATTTACTCAGCAATTAAAAAGTCTAGCACCATTTGAATTTGTAAAAGTAGCTGTGGTGGGCACTTCATTTAGTGATAACTCAGCGGGCAGAAGAAGTAATTGGCTAAACATAATACTTGCTAAGATTTCAACGAGCGGACACAGACCTGATGCTATTACAATTCATGAATATTATAGTAGTGGATTAACTGGAACACAATTGTTCGCTAGTAATATTGGTAAAATGTTTCTTAAACCTTTTGATAAATGTAAAGATTTATTTGAAAATGAGATTCAACTAATAAAAGATAAAAATCTGAATTCCTCATTGACTCCACCATTGGAAGTTTGGCTAACTGAATACAATATGAATGATGATTTAGCAAAAAATGTTGGAACTTGGGCTCATGGTCTTTTTAATGCTATTCAAACATTGAAGTATTTAGAATCTCCTTTAATAACCCACACTTGTTCTCACGCAATGACTTCGGACGCAGTATATGGAAATATTTTTGAATCGGACAGAGGTTTTAAAGGTCTTACCCAAAACCAATTGCCATTCAATGTAAGTACAGCGAGTTCAGCAAACTTTGCAACCACTATATTTGGCTTTACAGCTTCTGGTGCTGCTAATAATGAAATAGCACTCGCAATGAAAGGCAACAACGTAATCGCTCATAAAATCGATTTTAGTTCAAATGCAAATGACATTGGATACATAACCTATATTGGAACAGTAGGTCAGACCATTACAAGTACTGAATATTTAAATCTGTATGGATGGTCGTTTGAAAAAGAAGAAGGTTTTGAGGCGGTTATTCTAAATTTAGGGAATCGTAATTACTCCATTTCTAGTGCCGATTTAACCAAGTTGACATCATTTAATTCGAATACAACAATACCGTTAAGTATGGTTCAATTAACTTGTTTCAATCCAACGGCTGGCATTTCTCAAATCTATGGACCAACTAGCACTGGTACAAAAGGAATTCATCACTTAAAAACAACAGGCGAAATCGATATACTTGGTGATTTAATACTGCCTCCCTATTCATTAACAAGAATTATCTATAGAAACCCTAATACAATTACTGTACGCTTAACAGATGATGAAATTTGTGAAGGCACAACAACTTCAATACTTGTGCAAGGTGCTAATCATAGTGCTACAATTACATTAAATCTTACTCCATCGCACAACCTCAGCAATAGCGATTCATTATTTATACTCCCCAATAACCTTGCAGCAGGAAC
>JANOPQ010000194.1:0-7083 GCA_031421935.1 Bacteroidota bacterium
AGTACAAATGCAAATGCAGAATCCTTTAATGCTAAAATAAAACTCTTTAGAGCCAATCTGCGAGGAGTTAAAGATATTCCCTTCTTCTTGTTTAGAATGGAAAAATTATTTGCTTAGTCCCCATAAAATAAGGTTGTCCCATTTCTTTACGGCCGGACTCTGCTTCGTTGGAACCATTATTGATTTATTGAATTACAAAAAGATGGCCTTGGAATTCAATCAGTCGCAGGTAATTGAATGCAAGCTGCTGGCCGCTAGTTTCAGGTCTTAATTAAACCTTACTGGATAAATATTCTCTTAATCTTTGATCGTGCATAAGTTTTTAAGGAACTTTTGCGTTTAATAAAGTCAATCGTTAAATTTGGGATATGAATTGCATGAAAATAGGATTATTTCTTGTTGCTGTTTTCTTATTGAATTCCTGCACCAAGACTGAGCTGGAAACGATCACTGGCAATATAGCGCCTCCTGACACTACGATTGAATCGAATGTTTATGAAGATTATGTAAACAAGTCGTATATCCTCGTGTTAGGTAGAGAGCCTAGTGTATTAGAATTACAGAAAGCAGTAGACAGTTTGAAAATGCATGGGCTAGATGTACAGAGTCGATATAGTTTTTTGAATTCTGTTTTTTCTTTATCCGATTATAAATGGCGCCAAGTAGAAAAGTGGCGAATACAATTGTTGGGAAGTACCGATTCATCGGATGTGATTACTCAAATGGCCATCTTCGATTTTTTCCTAAATGATTCTACTTATATCACAGTATGGCCTGCGCTGCAGATCGAGAAAGATCGATTAGACTCTTTATACAATGCTTCCTATGATTACGTGGCCGGCACCATTTCTATTCGACAATTACAATCGCATATGTTGAATAATTATTTTTATGATCAAATTAATATGGGGGCAGATAATTTTGTTCTTTCTTCATTTCAACATTTTCTGTATAGAAATCCTACCATGTCCGAACTTTTTGGAGGAGTAGGGATGATCGGAGGAAGTAATGCCGTTTTGTTTTTACAAGCTGGAGCTTCTAAAGAGGATTACCTCAACATCTTTTTTAATTCCGATGATTATTTTGAAGGATCAGTCATTCGTATATTTAATGATTATTTGTTGCGAGCACCCAATTCAATTGAGATGAGTGAGGCCGCATTGAAATATAAAAATACCTTGAATTTCGAATCTGTGCAGAAAGATGTGTTAGCAACCGATGAGTTTGTTGGAATTAAATAGTAGATGCAAATGAAAAGAATAAGCACATATGTATTCGTTATCTGTTCTCTACTCTTCACTGCCTGTGAGAAGGAGGTTGATTATTTGTATGAGGTAAATCCAGTAGCAGTGCAATCACCCGGAAGTATAAAGTCGAATGCCAAGAGCACGGTCGAATTTTTAACCATCGCTTGGGCAGATCTTTTCGGAACACAAATTCCACAACAGGAATTGAGCAAATTAAATACCGTGTACGTTGCTTTTGGCGATAAGAAAATGATTGAAGATCGCATCTTGTTGAACTTTCTTTCTAAATCGGGTGTGCAAATTCCAGCTCAAACCAATGTTGCTGGTGATACCACTCTCTACATTAATAATACTTATAAGAAATTGTTTAATCGCGATGCCAACGCATTCGAGAAATATTATTTGAAGGAACAAATCAGGTTGAATGCATCCATGACAAGTCAAGTAATTTGGTATGCATTGATGACATCTAATGAGTATCGTTACTATTAAATGAAAAAAGGAAATGGATAGACGTCGGTTTATTAAGAATATAGGACTTACCGCAGCAGGAGCAATGGCGGCTCCGTATTTATTACCTGGTGGTCGACTGTTTGCAGCGAGTGGTTTACGAAAAGTGAATCACGTGGTGTTCTTGCTTTTTGCAGGAGGTGTGCGTAATTTGGAATCGGTGCAATTCAATGATGGTAATTTAATGCCAAATATGTTGATCGGTGGAAGTGCAATCTCAAATGATATTTTACCAGCCATGGATTTTCTTCCTCCTGGACCACTTTCGCAGCCTTTACAAAATTATGGAACATTGTTTCGTCAGTTTAGATATAAGGAAGGTCCAACAGGACATTATAACGGACATACCGTTGCTGTGACTGGACAATACGTAAGTACCGATTTGAATATTCGTGAGGCGCCTCGTAATCCTACTATCTTTGAATATTATCGTAAGCACAATAGTCCACAGCAAACCGCATTGAATTGTTGGTGGGTTGCGAATACACTTGGACCTTATCCTGCCTTAAATTATTCCAGCGATCCCAATTATGGTGCGGGCTATGGAGCGAATTTCATCTCTCCTAATTTTTTAATTTCTCAAGATGGGTTCAATGCGTTAGGAAATCCTGCGTCTTTCACCACGAATGAGCAAGCTGCATTTGCCAGCATTCGAAATTTTGCGAATGGAAACTTCGATCAGAGTTATACGAATCCATCTGCAGGAATTACGAATTCTCCAGCAGAAGCAGCACAGTTGCAACAGTTCATCAGTGATTTATATGCCAAGGCACAGTCGGGGCAATATGTCAATCCCTGGGGTGTTGGAGCTTCCATGAATAACGATATGTTCAATGTGATGTTTGCCGAAGAAATTATTCAGCGTTTCAAACCTGAATTGTTAACGGTGAATATGCAAGACGTAGATATTGGTCATTTTGATTTTAGTTCGTACGCCAACAACATACGCAAAGCCGATTGGGCAGCTGCGCATTTGTGGAACGTGATACAAAGTACACCTGGTATGGCTAACGATACAGTGATGGTTATAGCCCCTGAGCATGGAAGAAATTTCAGTCCGAATACTTCCATAGATGCTTACGGTCGATTAGCCTTAGATCATACTTCTCCTTCCGATGGTGTAAGTGGTGATCAAATGGCACGCGAGATATTTTGTTTGGTGGTTGGTCCGCCAACTGTGGTTAAGCAAGGACTCGTAGTGAATAGTGTGAGTGGAGAAAGTACGGAGATTGTACCTGTCATAGCTAATCTTTTAGGCTTCGATAATAGTATCCCTGCGAGTGCAGGTATAAAGAATTTTAATCAGTGCGACTTAGCACAAGCATTCTTCTAAACCATCTTGGAATGAAAAAATTACTTGACTTATTCACATCAGCACTCAAATTTCGAAAACAATATTTTGTTTTTGGGATGTTTGGGTGGATGGTTTTTTTATTTGTGATGATGATTTCATCTTGTAAGAAAGAAGAGACACCAGATAATCCTTACGACAATGTGAATTATAATAATGGTGGCAATCAAGATTCAGTTCCTGATCCTGCTTCCATCACAGGTCTCCATAAAAATATTTTCTTTCCTAAGTGCGCAAATCCTGGTTGTCATGACGGTACGTTTGAGCCCGATTTCAGAACGGTGCAAAGTAGTTTTTCGACATTGATTTATATGGGCGTAAATAAAAAGACGCTCGACTCAGTTAATTTTTTTAATTACCGTGTTATTCCTAATAATGAAGCAACCTCATTCTTGATTGAGCGATTAACAACGAGCACTTCCGATTATATGCCGTCAAATGGTGTTCGATTGGGAAGTACGGATATGGGTAATATCAGAAAGTGGATTCAAGATGGTTGTCCGGATGTTGATGGAGTATTGCCTCTAAAACCTAATCTTCCTCCTAATATTGTTGGATTCATTGCTACTGACTCCTTATACAATCGCTTAGATACTATTCGGCAAAATGGAATTGGTTACTTGCCATTTTATGCTCCCGCTAATAGAAATATGTACCTTGTTTTAGTGGCGTTAGATACTGCAGATGGAACAACTGCTACGGATCCCATCAACTTTACTGAGCATAAAATAAAATGGTCATTAGATCCTAATAATTTTACAAATGCTCAAACCATAAATGCATTTTGGAATACACCAATACCATTTCCGTATTGGCAAGCCATTATAAATACGAGTCAATGGAGTGTTGGAACTACTGTTTATTTCAGAGTGTACATGAACGATGGATTCCAAGCTTTGCCCAGCGAACTTCCCAGAAATCAATCGCCCGATTATTATAAAACGTATTTTGCATTTATTGTCCAATAAAAAACAATGTTGAAAATTCATTCACTACATAAAATATTCAAGTGCCCAACAATTGGGTTGCTTTTCTTAGTCGCTGGAATTTTATGGACAACGGGCTGTAAAAAAGACGACGATCCTTTTGCTAACAAAGTACCTACCATAGAATTGCTTTCACTTACACCGCAGATGGTTGTAGAGTTTCAAGATTCACTAGTTTTCAATATAAAATACCGCGATAACGATGGCGACTTAGGTGAAAATAATCCAAACGTCAAAAATTTATTCATTACTGACAATCGCATCGGCATCGTTTACGATTATCGTATTCAACAATTAGCTCCAACAGGTTCTGCCATTGCTATTGAAGGCACTTTGCAAGTCGTACTAAATTCCGTTGCCCGCACCGACACCAGCCTCGCTCAAGAGTCAGCCACTTTTTCAGTTTATGTAAAAGACCGCGCTGGGAATAAGAGTAATACAGTAACCAGCGGAGCAATTACGATTAAGGAACAGTAGGCTAACCCCAGACTAAAGTCTGGGGTTGGCTAAAATCACTTGATTAACTTATCGTACTCGCTCGAATAACTTTTTCTAAATGATGATACTCATTGAAGTTAGTGATGTATTAATTAAGTGTAAACATTTGTAGTCGACTAAAAATGTTTATTTCCGACTATTTAATTTTTTTCTCTCGATTTTTGTTCTTGGATAAATAAATCAAAGCTATCGATGGTTATAAGTTGTCTATAATTATATAGTGTCTACTTCGCCACTCTAACCTCTGCAACTCTGCCCTTCATGGAAGAAAAACTAACGAGTAACTCCGCCCCTCAAGGTCCCTATAAACTCCGCCTTTTAAGGCGGAGTTATTAAGCCAATAGAAAAGCCCATCAAGGAAGAAAAACTCATTAATAACTCCGCCTTTTAAGGCGGAGTTATTAATCCAATAAAAACGCCCATCAAACCAGAAAAACTAACTAGTAACTCCGCCTTTTAAGGCGGAGTTATTGAACTACTAAGCAAACTGGGCTTCAGCCCTGAAATCCATCAAATGCCCTACGTAAAAATAATGATCCACCTAGTCTGGGGAACAAAAAACAGAACACCCTTTCTATCCAAAGAAATTAAACAAAAGGTTATCGAACACATTAAACAAAATGCAAAAGCAAAGGGAATATATATCGATAGAATAAACGGACATACAGAACATTTACATGTTTTAATTGGGTTGAAAGCGAGCATGAGTATTTCAAAAGTGATGCAATTGATTAAAGGAGAATCGGCTTATTGGATAAATAAAGTGAAGCTTACAAAATCAAAGTTTGAATGGGCTGATGAATACTACGCAGGTTCTGTAAGCGAATCGATCTTACCAAAAGTGAGAGCGTATATAGATAGACAAGAGGAACATCACAAGAAAAAAACCTTCCTACAAGAGTACGATGAGTTTATTTCTGCTAGTGATTCGACTCGTGACAACTAACCCCAGACTTATAGCCCCAGACTTTAGTCTGGGGCTAGATGAGATCATCTCACCACCACCAATTTCCTCCCCACCCATTCATACCCACTCCTTACAACACAAGTATAAACTCCATTACTCAACTCGGGCAACTTCACTAGCTGCAGCGTACTCCAAGCAGGTAAATTCATGCTGTAAACCATTTGACCTGTCATGTCATAAACTTCAAACCTGCCAGACTTGTTTTGTGGCAATAGATACACAAGTTTAATATATCCATCACTTGTTGGGTTGGGCGAAATGCTGAATTTGAAATCATGTTTTATCTCTGCTATCCCAACACTTAAGGTATCGCACACACTTCCTACTACTGGGCCTAAGTTGTAATTGGGATGATTGGGGACAGCTCTTAATTGAGCATATCCTAAATTGATAGCATGCTGTTGAACATCACAAGCAAGTCCAGCACTATCCGGAAAATTCATTTCGTGTAAATGTTGTACTCCGCTACCACTAGTGATGTATATTTTCCCGTTTGCTGCTAAGTACATATTCCAAAAAGATGTAGCGCAACATGTAAGATTGGGAGGAGAAATAAAGCCGTCATAAAAAGCAACTGTGTCTACTGTGAGGCTATCAGTATTTATTTGAAATATACGCGAACTACTACAAGCATAAAAAATTTTACTAGTATTACTTCTAGATAATCCCCACAACGCTTGCCCTTGTGTCAGCTGAATAACATTTGTATTTGAAAACAGACCTGTGCATCGATCAAAATCAGATAGAATTACATAGCTGTTCGCCGTTGCTGAATCATAAATTGCATAACAAAACTTATCTCCGTTCAAAGAAAAAGTTGGTTGAGTGGTATTATACCAAGCACGAGGCATACCTAATTTTTGTATTGAAATATTTATAATACCAACATCTGTTCGCAATAAGACAAACATCGTATCAGTGTTGTGTTTACTTGCTACAATCCACCAATCCCTGCCATTAGCATGTTTGCATGAAGTAATACCCCAGTTCAAAGTATCGTTTAGTACTTGCTGATTCTTTGTAACTACTCCACCAAGTCCATTGTCAAGGCTGATATCTATTAAACTCTCATAAATCTCAAAAGAAGGGTATGAATATCCATCGTAAGTTGCAGTATGATGATAAAGTAAATACTTTGTTGTATCTCCAGGATGTGGAAGGAGCATATTATTACCTGACATTGGCAGTCCAGATGCCCAATTAGATGTAATCCCATTCGGATTCAATCCGCTCCCATTTAACATCGTATCGTTATTGGCATTCGCAATCCAAACACCATTGCTACTCATTAAAAAATCTCCTTGCGCATCACAGATTGCAGCTTCAGTACCCCAAAAAACCATTTTTCTAAACTCAGGAATATGGGTATATGAACTGGAATCGAACACGATTCTTCCTTTAGGATCTTGAAAAAACAAATAACTTCCCAATAGCCATTGATGATTATAAAACCCCTGCGCAACAATTTGATTGCTGAGAAATAAAAGCAAAAAAGAAATGTTCAGGATTTTTCTCATCGTACAA
>JANOPQ010000195.1:0-2847 GCA_031421935.1 Bacteroidota bacterium
TGAAAAACATTCTTTAAACCAAAAATTAGCCTGACGCCTATGCGATAGCTATCGGGAAGCAGATAGGACTAAAATATACTAGGAGTTGGTATAAAATACATGAGAACCAGTGGAATTTTAGAAGCAACGAGAGATGGTATGAATATCTATTACTCCATTGCTGCACCCCATGTGTTGGAAATATTAAAGCTAACAGCTGGAACAAATGGTATAAAAAAATAATTGATGTAAAGGGAAGAAGATCTTCTACAAATTATTAAAGGGCAGAAGATTTTCTGCCCTTTAATAATAGCACTATACTTAGTACCCAAACACCTGTTTTAAATCCAACTCCGTGACCGGACCGAATTTTCCCAAGTCTTTAAAATTTACTTTCTCTTTTGAACCGATCACTGCGATTCTGTATTTTTTTCCTTTGATATACTTTTGATGAAATGTTTCCACATCATTTATTGACATAGAAGAAATTTTTTCATAGGTCTCTTTTCTCAAATCATAATTGATTCCTAATTTCTTTAATCCGTGGTAGGACCTGATGATTTCCATCTTGGTAATTCGATCGCTGGCAAGACCTTGTAAAACGCCTTCTTTTGCTTGAGTATATGATTTTTCCGAAACGGGCATCACTTGCAATAATTCCATCATGCCGTCAAGTGCTTCTGGCAATTTATCGGCTTGCGTACCAATATAGGCCATGTTTAAATAAGAACGATCTAAACGGCTTGGTGAAACATATCTTGAACTTACCGAATAAGCTAATGCTTTACTTTCTCGCATCGTTTGAAATACAGGCGACGACATGCTTCCACCAAAATAACGGCTATACATCTGCACCATCGGTTGAATATTTTTGTCGTAAGCTCCACCTTTAGATAAGAATTGTACTTCCGCTTGCTTCATTTCATAATTCACAAAAAATACCTTTCCATCATCAGTCGCCTCTTCTATAAATACTTTTCCTTTTGTAACCGCTTGGAATCCACGTGGAGTTTTGTGAAATTTATTGAGCAATTCAATCAACTTTGGCGTTTCTAGCGTTCCATAATAATCGATACGATGCATATATCCCGTTAGGTTTCTAAGCATGACCGCTAAATCCTTTCCTGTAATTTGCTTTAACTCTTCTTCACTCATCAAATAAGTAGCTGCCGACTCGGGACCAAAGCGAACATAAGAAGAAACGCGCGACAATATTTCATTCTTATTTAACTTGGCGTTCTCTCTTTTCTTTAGAATATCATCCACTAAATTTTTCAACGCTTCTTCATCCGCAACCGGACCTGCTAACAAGCTCTCTAATAAAATTAAAGCTGATGTGAAATTGCTACTAATACCATCTAAGCGAATATTGATTTCATCTTCACTAGCAAATGCAGAATAAGAACAACCTAATTTGTAGAATTCTTCTTGAAGTTGAGAGGCAGTGAATTTATCGTTTCCTAGATAATCCACGTACTGCATAATGAGTGGCCAACGCTTATCTTGCGCATTGCCCATCTCCACCGTATAACTCATCGAAAATAAATTATTCTCTGTATTTTTTACGGAGTACACAGGAATTGAACTCTTCAATTTATTGGTTTGGATGGAGGTTGCATAATCAATGAAAACAGGAGCAATGGGTTTTACTTTATTCGCCATAATATTCTTTAAAAATGGCGATTGCATATCTTTGTTCATAACCACTGGCGTGATAGAAGGTTTTTCAACTTTAACCGAATTCTCATCCACCCCACTTCTCTTGTACACGATAACATAATTATCACCATACCAATCACGAACAAATTGTACGACTTGCTCTTTATTGATTTTTGATAAACGATCTAATCGATTCACAACATCTTTATAAGGAACTCCATCCAACTCAGCATTCAACATAGCAGAAGCACGACTGAAATTGCTTTCATAAGCTTGTTCTTGCTCTAACTTTAAATTATTAATGACAGCCGTGATCATCCAATCGGGAAAATTCCCTAACTTCATTTCCATAATTTGTCCGAGTAAAAGATCACGAACTTGCTCTAGCGTTTGTCCTTCTCTTGGTCGACCCGAAAACATATGTACACTATAATCTTTCATGATATCCGTAGATGATCCTGCACTTAAAACTTTTTGTTTGGTATTCAAATTAATGTCAAGAAGTCCGGCTTGTCCATTTGACAAAATATAATCTACCACAGTTAATAAATCAGCATCCGGTGAATTTGCGCCTTTAAAACGGAATCCCATCATCAAACTTTCGGCATCAGGTCCCCACACTTCTTTTACCACTGGCATTTTTATAAATTTTTCATTCGCTACACAGAAAGGCGGTATATCCTTTGGCATCATCTTGCCAAATTTCTCACTAATAATTCGAATGGCTTCATCTGGATCAAAATCGCCACTTAGAGCAAAGACCAAATTATTCGGAGTATAGTACGTATCAAAATATTTTTGAATGGCTACTAAAGATGGACTTTTCAAATGTTCAATCGTTCCAATGGTAGTTTGAGTTCCGTATTGATGGTTCTCAAATAATGAAGCATATAAAGTTTCATACACCTTGGAGTTATCTCTGTCAAGAGAAATGTTCTTTTCTTCATAAACCGCTTCCAATTCGGTATGAAATAAACGCATCACTAATTTCCGAAAGCGTTCAGCCTCTACCGTTAGGAAATTTTCAAGCTGATTGCTCGGAACATTATTGATATAAACCGTTTGCTCATTCGAGGTATATGCATTTACCTGAGTTACACCCAGCCCTTCCATCATTTTATCAAACTCATTGGGAATAGCAAATTTGGCAGCCTCTCCTGAAATGGAATCAATTTTATGATACATCCGTTTGCGCAACGTTGAATCTTT
>JANOPQ010000196.1:0-16175 GCA_031421935.1 Bacteroidota bacterium
AGCGCATACTTCCTCCTAAAACAATTCCTACATCGTAAGGGTTAGTAATATTTTTAGAATTTACAGCTGGCACTTCCCATGCCGACATTACTCTACTACTTAACCAAGGATTAGTAAAAACGAGTAGAATTGTTAATGAAGCTATTCTTAACCTTGATTTCCATTTTTTATTATTTAAAACAACCGAAAATAAAATACACAATAGAATCCATGCTAACGGAGTGATAAAAAAATCAAGAATTTTTGAGAGGACGAAGAACATTTAGTGGATGGTTTAATTTCTAATAAGATTCTATGGGACAAAATAAATTCTAACACGATTTACTGCGTGATCAGCAAATCAAAAGTAAATAAAAAATCAATCTGCAATATACTAGATTTTAGATTTTAGATTTTAGATTTTAAATTTTAGACTTTAGATTTTAGATTTTATTAGCCTACTATTTCCTGAAAAACATTACTAGCCAAATGTATATTGTTCGACTTTTGGCTGCAATATAAACTTCAATACACAGACTTGCAGTACTTCACTTCATTTTTCAGCAAGGTAAACGATTCACCATCGCGAAGCCTCGCGACACCAATTTGCCTTCCCGATAGCGATCGGGACTCTCATCTCCCACTCTCCCACTCTCCCTCCCGATAGCTATCGGGACTCCCACTCTCCTTCCCGGTAGCTATCGGGACTCCCATCTCTCTAAATAACGTTATCTTTACGCCATGAATTTTAGCAATCGAGAAGACACGATTTGCGCCTTGGCAACGGCCCCAGGCATGGCTGCATTGGCTGTAATCCGTATTTCTGGTGAGAAATCATTTCCCATTATTGAGGAGATCTTTAGATCCATAAAAGGAAAGAAGAAAGATTTTAAAAAAGTAATCCCCTACTCTATTCACTTCGGAAAAATTATTGATCAAGATCAAATCACCGATGAAATATTAGTAAGTGTTTTTAAAGGACCACATTCGTATTCGGGCGAAGACACCATTGAAATTTCTTGTCATGGTTCTACTTACATTCAGCAATCTATTCTTCAATTGTTGATTCGTAGTGGTGCTCGCATGGCGGATCCAGGTGAATTTACACTTCGCGCATTTCTCAATGGTAAATTAGACTTGAGTCAGGCCGAAGCGGTTTCAGATCTCATTTCTTCTCAACATGCATCCGCACATAAAGTGGCGTTGCAACAATTACGCGGGGGTTACAGCGATACCATGCAGCATCTTCGACAACAGTTGGTCGATTTTGCATCCTTAATAGAATTAGAATTAGATTTTGCAGAAGAAGATGTTGAATTTGCGAATCGTGAAAAGTTAACAAGTTTAGTGGAAGGATTACTCACTGAAATTCGACGTCTTCAAAAAAGTTTTATTGAAGGAAATGTTTTGAAATCGGGTGTTAGCGTTCTCATTGCAGGAAAGCCCAACGTAGGAAAAAGTACATTATTGAATGCATTGCTCAATGAGGAGCGTGCAATTGTCAGTGACATTGCGGGCACCACTCGAGATGTGATTGAGGATTATTTAGTGATTGATGGGATCCAATTTCGTTTTATGGATACGGCGGGCATTCGACATTCGGAAGATGTGATCGAACAAATGGGTGTTGAACGAACACATCAACATGCTGGCAAAGCGGCAGTGCTCGTTTATGTTGCCGATCCCGAGCAAAGTGATGTAGCTGAAATTGAAACTGAAATTAAAGAATTGCAATTGCGAAGTGGAAATAATGATGCGCCTGTTGTTACGGTCATCAACAAAAGCGACAAATATTCTTTTGAAAAATTGATGAAGCAATACGAAGCACTTCCCGGCCTCGTTATCCTCTCTGCAAAAGAGAAGCTTCATATCGAAACGCTCAAAGCCAAATTAGCGGGCGCTGCTTTAATTTCAACCGATCAAGCAGGCCAGACTATTGTCACGAGTGCTCGACACGCTGAGTCGCTCCATTTAGCGGCTGTAGCCCTAGAAAAAGTAATTGTTGGTATTCAGCAAAACCTAAGTACCGATTTACTTGCTTTTGAATTAAAAGATTCCATTTATCATTTAGGAATGATCACAGGTGCCATTTACACGGATGACCTTTTGGAAAATATTTTTAGTAAGTTTTGTATTGGAAAGTAAAGAATTTATGATAGCAGTTTGTGAAAAAAATAAATCTTATTCTAAAAACTTCAATCCAAATTAAGTAAAATAAAAAATCGGGACATGTAAATCATGCCCCGATTCCTTTAAAAAAATTATTTATTTAATGATATTGAATTTAGCTAAAGAAATCGATTGATTCATCGATTGAATAAAATACAATCCATTGCTCACATTCGACAAATCTAAATTCACTAAATCTTGTTGTTGAACTGTAAATGAAGTCATCATTCGACCTACAGCATCCACCACACGATATTGTCCCGCTTTAACACCTTTAAGGGTAATGCTACCGTTGGAAGGATTTGGATACACGCTTATAATTTGTCCTCCAGCTATTGGATCAAACAAACCAACAGACGAACTAACGGTGATGGTGATACTAAATGTACAACCATTGGCATCCGTTACCAACACAGTATAATCCCCTGCTGCTAATCCTGAAAGATCTTCTGTAGCAGCACCGTTGTTCCATGCAAAAGTATAACCTGGAGTTCCACCCGTTACTGTTAAATCGATGGTTCCATCGTTACCAGTTAATTCATTGGTAGTAGTCGAAGAAGTAGAAATAACAGTTGGTTCAACAACAACTGCATTCGTTGTAGAAGTACAACCATTTTGGTCTGTAACTACCACTTGATACGTTCCTGCAACTAAATTGCCTTCGGTATCAGTAGTTCCACCAGTAATCCATGAATATGTATATCCCGCTGTTCCACCATTAGCAACCACTGTTGCAGTACCAACTCCACCATTACAAAGTGGATCTTGCATTGTAGTAGAAAGTGTAATTGCTGCAGGCTGTGTCATTGTAACCGTAGTAAACTTTGTACAACCATTTGCATCGGTAACTACTACATCATATCCTCCTGCTACTAATCCAGTTTGCGTAGCTGTCGTGTTACCATTTGTCCAAGAATAAGTAAATGCACCAGTACCACCTGAAGGCGTTACTGTAACATCTCCTGTTCCACCATTACACATAGGCATGGTGTATGAAATTGAATTTTGAATTTGCGCAGGTGCAGTAATTACAACTAATTCTTGACTTGTACAGCCATTCCCATCCGTAGTAATTACAGAGTAAGTACCCGCATATAAATTTGTTTCTACAGGACCATTTCCGCCAGTAGACCAACTATAACTTAACGTTCCTGTTCCACCTGTTGAATTAACGGTAGCACTTCCTTCTCCACCAAAACAAATAGGATTTGTAATTGAAACTGTAGATGCGATGGTATTAGGCGCAGTGATGATGAACAAAGATTGCACATCACATCCATTTGCATCGGTAATGGTGCAAATATAATTTCCTGCAACCAAATTATTTTCTGCATCTGTAGTACCACCATTCGACCATAAGAAAGTGTATGGTCCATTACCACCACTTACAGTTACACTTGCAGATCCATTGGTTCCCGTATTACAAGCAACGTTTGTTGAAGATTGTGTAACTGCCATTGCAGTAGGCTCAGAAATCGTAACTAGTTCTGTAACTACACATGAATTTGCATCTGTAATCATACAAGAATAATTTCCAGCAGTTAATCCAGTTGCTGTGGCAGCAGTTCCTCCCGAAGGAGCCCAAGCATAAGTATAACTTGCTGTTCCACCAGAAGGAGAAACAGAAGCAGATCCCGTTGCAGCGCTGTTACAATTTACATCATTCGATGCTGAAGTTGCAGCAAGCACTGCTGGCTCTGTAAGAGTAAAATTTTGTGAAGTTGTACAACCATTTGCGTCAGTGACATTGCAAGTATAAGAACCAGCAACTAATCCTGAAGCTGTTGCTCCGGTACCACCTGATGGAGCCCATGAGTAAGTATATCCTGCTGTTCCGCCAGATACATTCACAGTAGCGGCAGCATTCGATCCACTATTACAACTTACATTCGATGATGTAGTAGTTGCAGATAAAACTGTGGGTTGAGTAATCGTAATTACTTCTGTAGCTACACAAGAATTTGCATCAGTAATGGTGCAAGTATATGTTCCGGCCGTTAATCCACTAGTTGAATTTGTAGATCCACCATTCGACCAACTATACGTATAAGGTGAAGTGCTTCCACTCACACTTACACTTGTTGATCCCATCGATTGTCCATTACATAAATTATTTGTTGAAGTAGCATTCACATTAAATGCGGCTGGTTGTGTTACGGTCATGTTTTTCGTTACTGTACAACCGTTAGCATCCGTAATAACGCAAGAATAACTTCCAGCTCCCAATCCACTTGCACTACTTGTAGAACTAACGGATGGTGTCCAAGAATAAGTTAACGTACCTGTACCGCCCGAAGGAGTTAATACAGCAGTACCGTTTGTTCCGTTATTACATGCTACATTCGTTACTGAAGTGTTTGCTGCTAAAACAGAAGGTTGAGAAATCGTGAAATTTTTACTTAAGGTACAAGCATTCGCATCAGTAATAACACAAGTATAAGAACCTGCAGAAAGATTTGATGCCGTAGTAGAAGTACCACCACTTGGCGACCAAGAATATGTATATCCAGTTGTTCCACCACTTACAGTTACTGAAGCAGCACCATTTGTATTTCCAAAACAATCTACGTCAGTATCAGAAGTTGTAGCAGCTAATGCGGCTGGTTGAGAAATAGTAATCAACTGTACAGAGGTACAAGAATTTGCATCTGTTACTGTACATGTATAAGTTCCAGCAACCAATAAACTTTTAGATGAAGTTGTCCCGCCATTTGACCAAACATAAGTATATGCAGAAGTTCCTCCTGCAGGAGTCATCGTTGCAGCACCTGTTGCATCTCCATTACATGCCACGTTAGTGATCGAAGAAGAAACTGATAATACAGCAGGTTGTGTGATTGTAAAATTTCGTTGAGCAGTACATCCATTGGCATCTGTAATCAAACAAGAATAAGAACCAGCCGAAAGTGATGATGCACTTGCTGCTGTTCCACCGCTAGGTGACCATGAATAAGAATAAGAAGAGGTACCGCCTGAGGCTGTAACTGAAGCTGTACCTGTTGAATTTCCATTACATGCAATATTTGTTTGTGAAGTAGATGCTGTTGTTAATGCTGTGGGTTGTGTAATCGTATATACTTGACTTGACGTACAACCTGCGGCATCCGTAACTACACAAGTGTAGGAACCATTTGAAAGATTAGTTGCTGTTGCACCTGTACCTCCAGAAGGAGACCATGCATACGCAAAGCTAGGAGTTCCACCACTCGCTAAAATACTTGCTGATCCATTTGCTGATCCATTACATGAAACATTGGTAGTCGAAGCAGAAGAAGTTACAGCAGGATTTACTGTGATGGCAATTGCTGAAGTAGTATCGCTTAAGGAACCAGATGAAACTACACGACGAAACCAAGTGGTTGTGGCTAATGTTCCAGGAGAATAACTTGAATTATTAATTGTTCCAGATGCATTTCCAAATCCAGCCGTAGAACTCGTTGTTGAACTAATCCAATTATAAGTATAGGTTCCATATCCACCATAAGGAGTTGCACCCGTGATGGTAGATGGTGATGTACTTCCACAAATAATTTGTCCTGATGAAGTAGTGTTAGATGAAATGCGTGTATAAATTGTTGTGCTTGTGCTAATTGTTTGAATTGGATCAGTTGCTAATCCACCGTACTCTACAACATAAGGCAAGCTCACATTTGGCAAATCATTCCATGCACCTGGTGTTGAACCTGAAGAATAAATTTCTCCGTAATGTTCACTTCCAGAATTATTAGGTTCTCCGCTGTTCCAGTTTGCATATTGTCCCGATTGAGTTACTGGCGAACCATTTCCAACGGAAAACATCGTACCTTTTTCAGGACCTGTTACCCAATACCATTTTCCTTCTGCTGCTGTTTGATTGCCATATGTGGTTACCCCTGTTGCGGTATTTATTTGTGTTACTTCATCAGAACAACCTATCCATGCATCTGCATTTAATACTTGACGAATAAATGCATTTTCTGATGCAGATGTAATGGTTGCTAAATAACCTGTCAACCCTAAATAAGTACGGGCTGCTGCACTGGCTTTTGATGTAGTCCAACTTCCACTTGTCGAAACTAACTCATAAAAGTGACCATTCGAATTACCTGATAAATTTCCAGCACTAAAAGTAATGATACGATCTCCGTACTGTGCAGTGTTTGAATTTGAATACGTGACCGTACGTAAAAACGTTTGCCAGTTTGAAGCCGTTGCTGAACCATTAAATGTAATTACACCTGTACTGCTATTATAAGCAGTTACAGTAATTCCACTTGGCAATGTACCTGTATAAGACAGCACATCCGATGATTTCAAACCGCTTGAGATGGTCACTTTAAATCCAGTAATACTGGAAGAAGAAGTGATGGCCAAACCTGGATCAACTGTTTGTGCAGATGTATTCAAAGAATAACCTGCATTCGTCACACCACTCGCAACCGATGTTTGTGCAAAACTTGCTTGCGTAAACATCGTAAACACAAGTAGTGCTAAAAGATAACGCGTAATTGTAATTTTCATAATGTTGTTTATTAGTATAGATTGTCTTTTCTTAATTCGTATCTGAGAAGGAGCGATTTAATTGTATTTCACATCAACCCTCTTCATTTTGATCAAGTTATACTTACTAATCAATAGGTTTGTTTCGGTTAGATGGAATAAAACATAATTCAATAAATTATTACAAAATATTGATAATAAATTATTTACATACGTTTTCAGAAACCGATTTGCTAACCTAATCATAAATAATTCCAAATTGATTTTAATAGAATCATATTTCACTCCTTTCAATTCATTTGACTAAAAAGGAATTGAGCTATCTTTGAAAGCATTCCATTTTTCGAGATGCGATTAAAAAAACAAAATTCTACTTACACTTTCGAATAAAAAAATGATCTTAATTGCGAAAACCTTTGCCGGTTGTGAAGAAATTCTTGAACAGGAATTACTAGCCCTTGGCGCTGAGAATACAAATATCTTGACGCGCGCCGTTCAGTTTGAAGGAGATTTAGCATTGATGTATAAAGCCAACTTGCATTGCAGAACGGCTTTAAGAATTTTAAAACCTGTTTTTACTTTTGAAGCGATCGATGAAGATATGCTTTACAATGAAATTAAAAACATCGACTGGACCGAGCACTTTTCACTCAATCAAACTTTTGCGATCAATGCAACACTCAATAATTCAAATTTAACGCATTCACTGTACGTAGCCTTAAAAACAAAGGATGCTATCGTCGATCAATTCAGAGATAAATTGGGTGATCGTCCCAATGTGGACATTGAATTTCCTGATTTCAGAATTCACCTTCACATTTATGAAAATAATTGCACGCTTTCTTTTGATAGCTCTGGTGACTCATTGCACAAACGTGGTTATCGAGATTATACCAATATTGCACCTATCAATGAAGCCTTAGCTGCAGCACTCATTATTTTAAGTGATTGGGATCGTAAAATGCCACTTGCCGATTTTATGTGTGGCAGTGGAACCTTATTGATTGAAGCTGCATTATTAGCCCTTAATATCGCTCCTAACAAACAAAAAGATTGGTTTGGATTCCAAGGATGGAAAGATTATGACAAAGCCTTGTGGAAGCAGATTTATGACGATGCCATCAAAGCGGAATTAAAACCCAACGGATTAAAATTGTACGGATCCGATATTAGTGGCGCTGTGTTAGCTAAAGCAAAACAAAATATTGATCATGCAGGTTTAGCCGATGTGATTCAATTGCGCAAATGTTCTTTCGAAAAATTTAAAACGCCTGCCGACGAAGGAATGATGATTTGTAATCCACCTTACGGATTACGCATTGAACCGAAAGATATTTTAGCCATGTACCAAGGTTTTGGCGACGCCATGAAACAAAATTTCAAAGGCTGGACCTGCTGGTTCCTCACTGGAAATTTAGAAGTAGCCAAACACATCGGTCTCCGCCCCTCCCGAAAAATGGTGATGTATAATGGTCCGATTGAATGTCGATTTTTGAAGTTTGAAATTTATGATGGAACGAAAAGGAAGAAGTTAGATGTTGGTCCCGATAGCTATCGGGATTAGATGTTAGTTGTTAGATGTTAGTTGTTAGTTGTTAGTTGTTAGTTGTTAGTTGTTAGTTGTTAGTTAGTTAGATGCTGGATCATAAAATCAAAAATCAAAAATCCAATCGCGAAGCTTCGCGACTAATATCTAATCCCGATAACTCACCACTTCACAAATTTCCCCGTGAGCACTTCCTTCTCTGTTCTTAATCTCACGATGTAAACGCCATCTGCTTGAGACGAGAAAGAACTACTTTTCGAAAAATAGCCACCATCCGTTTCAGATGAAATTCTTTCCATTAGCTGCCCATTGATATTATAAAACTCTAATGTTGCATTTCTTCCTAGCAACTCCTCGGCATTCACAAAAACTGTTTGCCAAGTTTTGTCATAGTAGAGTTTCAACTCTTTATTTTTAGGAAAAAAGTCGATTAATCCAACGGCTGTGAGTGTATCACATGGACTACCATGCAGTGTATCGAGTTCGTAGTTGTGGTTGTTGGGGAGACCGGTATACACTTTATGCCCACCCAAATAAAAACTGAAGGGTTGATAATCACAAGCCACACCCAAACTGTCAGGGTAATTAATTACAGAGAGATTTGAATTAGTATTATTTGTTGTTCCGGAACAAAACAAGTAATCGAAACAAGTATCTGGACCTGCCCAAAATATGCTTGCGTAAATTTTACCATCAGGACCTAATTCTAATACCCCAGGCAAATCATAAGAAGTGTAAGTGCCGAGTGTATCCGCACTTGCTAAAAAGTTAGGAGCGTTAAGATCGAATTGTAAAATATATCCGGTATCCTGATTCGCTGTTTGGTAGATCAGTGTTGTATACAACTTACTTTCGTCAGGTGATACTTCGAAACCCCACACCCAAAAATATGGGCTTCCTAATCCCTAATAAGTCAGCTGATTAGAGAATATTCCTGTACAACGGTCAAAATCTAATCTTTCGACAATACCTCTAGCCGACACATTATACAAATGATTCCCATCTAAATTAAATTTCATTCTGTAAAATGAGTCTAAAGAGGTTAATGTACCAATATACTGCGTTGGGTATACAGTTACCCCTGACGGACTAATTAGGTACACGGTAATATCATTTACTGGGTAGGTCTTCCAGCTTCTCACCACTACCCACCAATCCCTACCGTTTCCATGTCGTACTGCTGTAATACCATCACAAATGGTATCATTTCTCAATTGCATGTTTTTTTGAATGACTTTCCCTTGACCGTTGTTGTACTTGACATCAATCACTGAATAAAATAGCCCCTGATTTGGATTGGTTACACCAACGCTAAAAATATAAAATAAGCTATCATTATTGGGCATTGGAACTATTACCATTTCTTGATACCAAAGTGCACCAACAAGTGAATCACCGCTAAACATGGTTTGGTGATTTTTATTAATCACATAACCATCTGTAATAATGCCATTAGGTGTTAACCATTGTTGCCAATTTGGACTTCCGCAGTAAAACAACAAATCACCTGTACTATCACAAATACTGGCACATGAACCTCGTACACGCAGTACACTGTTTGCAGGTTGTGGATTCGCTAAGTTTTTAAAATCAATACCAGCACTATCACCAAATGCCCAATAACGGTCGGTGAATTGAGCGGAAAGAGAGGTGGTTAGTAGAATGAAAATGATTAAAATTCGAAGCATGGAAATGATTTTGGCAATGTAAATATACGAATTCGAATGGGAATTAAATTCATTGTATAGAGATTGCGGAAATTTTATCTTATAATTGACCCCATAGGGGTCAAACCTTAATAGAAACGAAATGCATTTTTTATTGTGACCCCAGCGGGGTCATACAAACGCTCGAAAACAAACGCATATGTTCAACGTCGCTGTTCAACCCCGCTGGGGTTGGGTTACTATTATTTTTGCTTCGCTAATAAAGTTGAACCCTGCTGGGGTTCACGAATGGATAATAATTTCCATACATAGAATCACTAAATAGAATGCAAATATTTTAAGAACTAATATCCAACATCCTCTATCGATGCTGTTGCATACTTTTCCTCGACTGAAACATCTACCACCAACTCACGCTTCTCCGCTAACTCCCTTTGTAATTCTCTTGACGTTTTCGTGCTTCCATCATGACTCCAACCTGGTGCTTTGAAAATATAATTTAGCTTATGATTGAGATCTTTCGATTTTGAAACATCACGTACAATATTACTAAACTCATGTGTAATACTTTTCACCGCATGATAGGGATGTTGTGGCATGGTTGTAATTCCAAACCTTACAGGCTCCTCTTCTACTTCGGTTTGGTAAGTTCCAAATAGTTTATCCCAAATGATTAATACCATTCCCATGTTTTTGTCGAGGTACAATACGTTGCTGGCATGATGAACTCTGTGATGTGAAGGACTCACGAATACGGATTCAAACCAATCTGGCATCTTTCTAATATATTGCGTATGTACCAATACACCATATACTTGTGTTAAAGAAAACATAAACAGAATATCAATGGGATGAAATCCAAAAAAAGCAATAGGAATAAAATAAACAAAGCGATATAATGGCTGCAACACGGATGATCGAAATCCAGTACTCAAATTAAATTCTGGAGAGGAATGATGCGTTACATGAACCGCCCAAAAAAATCGACTACCATGATCTACTCTATGCTCCACATAAAAAGCCAAATCTTCCAGTAAAAATAATATTCCCCAATAGATAAATGGTTGATGCGGGGCTTCTAAAAGTTTATAATCATAAGCTAAAAAAAGAACAATTAAATAAACACCTCGAAAAACCAAATCAACGGTTGAATTCACCAAGGTCATGTATACATTCATCACCGTTTCTTTCACTGAGTAAAAAGCTTTGAGATGCCAATTACTCATGAGCACTTCAAATAAAATAATCAGAGTATATACCGGCAAAGAAAATAATAATAAATATTTTTCAGCGAGTGAAATCATTGCTTTAAACTATGAATCGTTAGGATGAATTTTTCTTTACTAGGATTGTGTAGGATGAGGTTTTCCTTGCATAACTGCAAAAATATGTAAGATGTGCGGAAAGATGGCGTCCATACTTTCTTCTGCACCGCGTGTAGAACCTGGTAATGTAAGCACAACTGTTTCTCCAATCATTCCAGCTAGGCCTCTACTTAACATCGCATACGGTGTACGACTTTGTCCATAATTTCTTGCGGCTTCCATGATGCCTGGAATCTCGCGGTCTAATAAGGGTTGAATTGCTTCTGGACTTACATCACGAGCAGACAATCCTGTTCCACCCGTTACAATGATTAAATCAAAATGATTCGTTGCTAATGCTTGAACGGTAGAAGCAATTAATTCTTTGTCGTCAGGAATGATGGAATATGAAATATCATCAATATTTAATTCATTTAATTTTTGAATAATTGCTTTTCCTGCCTTGTCTTCTTTTTTTCCACTGGAGATGGTATCAGAGCAAACAACAACGGCTGCTTGCAATTCAAAATTTAATTCATTTTTAAAATCACTTTTACCACCTTTCTTGGAAACTAATTTAATGGTAGAAATCTCTACGCCTTTATCAATGGGTTTTAGCATATCGTACACCGTTAGTGCTACAACAGAGGCTCCATGCATTGCTTCTACTTCCACTCCGGTTTTATAAATAGTATGTACTTCAACTTCAATATGCAATTCCATCTCCATTAATTCATACCTTATTTGAGTATATTCAATCGGCATAGGATGACAATCGGGAATCATCTCACTGGTTTTTTTAACGGCAAAAAGTCCAGCTACGCGTGCGCATTCCAATACATCACCCTTAGGGACATATTTATTTTTAATAGCTTCTATGGTCTCAGCTTTGCTAACTTTCACAATGGCTGATGCAATCGCTTTTCTTAAAGTAGAATTTTTATGCGTTATGTTGATCATACCTTCTCTTTATACTTTCCCTTACTCTTTCGAATATTAACAGCAACAATTTTATACTCAGGACACATCGCTTCTGAATCTCGCTCACTACTCGTAATCATATTGAGGGTTAAATCTGGGAAATGAAAAGTAGTACTTAATACCCCTTGCTTTACTTCGTCTGTAATTCTTGCTTTAATATCTACTTTTCCTCTCGGCGATTCTACACAAACCATATCACCTTCTTCAATAAAATGTGTAGCGGCATCATCAGGATGAATCATTATAACATCTTCCGTTAAGATATCTACATTCCCCGTTCTACGAGTCATGGTTCCAGCATTGTAATGTTCCAATTCACGATTGGTAGTAACAATGTATGGATACTGTTTTCCATTTTTCACTAACTCTTCTGATTCCTTCCAATCGAAATAATGGAATTTTCCTAAGCCACGTTTAAAGGTATCGATATGTAAAATTTCGGTATCCGTTCCATCCGGTAGAACAGGCCACTGTTTTCCATTTTCTGCCAAATTCTGCCACGTTACTCCAGCGAAGAAAGGAACGATCTTCGAAATTTCTTGTAACATGGTATCCGGATCATAAGGTGCCTGCGGATAACCCATCTTGTTTAAAATATCAACCATGATATCACCATCACTTTTTGTTCCAGCAATAGGCTCGACCACTTTTTGAACTCTTTGAATACGTCTCTCGCCATTGGTAAAGGTTCCACTCTTTTCGAAAAAAGTAGCAGCTGGTAAAACAACATGCGCATAATGACAAGTTTCAGTCATAAAAATTTCTTGCACAACTAGCAACTCTAAATTCTTCATGGCTGCAATCACTACTGAAGTATTAGGATCTGTTTGCACTAAATCTTCACCCATTAACCACATGGCTTTTAAATTGCCTGCGATGGATGCATCATACATTTCAGGAATCTTTAACCCTTTGCCAATTGGAATTTTTCTTCCGTAAAAAGATTCATACAATTTATTTATTTCTGGATCGTACGAATTCAAATAACCAGCACCTTGATGTGGCTGACAACCCATATCCGCTGCTCCCTGCACATTATTTTGTCCGCGCAATGGATTTACTCCTACTCCTCTTCTTCCGATGTTACCTGTGATCATGGCTAAATCTGAAATCAACATCACCGTATAAGAACCTTGACTATGCTCTGTTACTCCTAATCCATGATACGACATGGCATTGGGTGCTTTTGCGTAAGCCATCGCCGCTTCCTTTACTAAATTACGATCAACTCCCGTAATCTTTTCCATTTGATCAATATCGATACTTAAAATTTGCTTTTTAAAATCGTCGTATCCTTCTGTTCTACTCTCAATAAATTTCTTATCTTCTAATCCTGAAGAAGCAATATAATACAACATCATGTTCAACAAAGCGACATTGGTTCCAGGCTTCAATTGTAAATGATGCGTTGCATATCGTGCAATTTCTGTACGACGAGGATCAATGACGATGGTCGTTTTTCCTTTCATGGCAAACTGCTTCAACTTCGCACCTGTAACTGGATGTGCATCGGTGGGATTTGCACCAATGATCATGATGGCATCGGTATAATTTAGATCAATTACCGAATTGGTAGCAGCACCTGTACCAAAGGCGCGTTGCATTCCCATGGCGGTAGGTGAATGACAAACACGAGCACACGAATCAATATTATTCGTTCCAATCACTGCGCGGAAAAATTTCTGCATCAAATAATTTTCTTCATTTGTACATCGTGCCGAAGAAATTCCGCTGATGGAATCAGGTCCGTAGGTTGCTTTTATTGTTGTTAATTTATCGGCAATAAAATCATACGCTTCATCCCATGAAGCTGGCTCTAGCTTTCCATTCTTGCGAATGAGCGGAGTCGTAAGTCGATCGGCGTGATTATAAAACGAAAACGCATAACGTCCTTTCAAACAAGTA
The DNA here is from genome assembly GCA_031421935.1 of Bacteroidota bacterium. Classification (GTDB taxonomy): domain Bacteria; phylum Bacteroidota; class Bacteroidia; order AKYH767-A; family OLB10; genus JAJTFW01. The sequence continues at coordinate 14,031 of JANOPQ010000196.1, forward strand.
TGCCCTTGATTCACTTCAGCATCGAAGGGAGCTTGAATAGATTTTACTTTTCCGTCGACCACGGCCACATCTAAATTACAACCCACACCACAATACGTACAAATGGTTCTTACTTTTTTATCAGCAACTATCGACTTCGACTCGAACACATCAGAAATTGCAGAGGTGGGACAAGCCTGCGCACAAGCACCGCAACTCACACAATCTGATTCAAAAAAATTATCATTGAAACTTTTTACAATATGACTATCGAATCCACGACCTGCCATACTTAATACCATCTCACCTTGTACTTCATCACATGCACGAACACATCTTCCACAATTAATACACTTCGAAAAATCGGAAGTCATGTAAGGATGTGATAAATCTTTTTTCTTATCCAAATGATTTTTTCCAGCAGGATAACGAACATCTCGAATGCCCACTTTTGCAGCTACTGTTTGCAATTCGCAATTATTATTCACTTCGCACGTGAGACAATCGAGCGGATGATCGGTTAACACCAACTCAATAATATTCTTACGCAATCTTTTTATTCTTTCCGAATCCGTATAGATAAACGAACCTGCAATAACGGGAGTATGACAAGAAGCTTGAGCCCTCGCAGGACCCTCTTTCACTAAAGCTACATCGACACTACAAACCCTACATGCACCAAATGGATCCAAATTGGGCGCATCACAAAGCGTGGGAACAATATCCTTCCCAATATGTCGACGCACGAAATTTAAAATCGTTTCTCCGTCTTGAACTTCAAACAACTGATCGTTGATATATGCTGTTTTTCCCATGTTCTTATTTTTTGAAGTAAGGAGCTAGTTCTGCATCAAAATATTTCAATGCATTTTTTACAGGCAATGGCAGACCACCACCTAATGCGCAAAGAGATCCAGTTTCTAAAGTTTCTAAGAGATCATCCATCAACTGTCGATCCATTTTATATTCACTATTTCTAGCTTTATCAATCATTTCGTAGCCACGCGTACTTCCAATTCGGCAGGGAAAACATTTTCCACAACTCTCGTGAGAAGTAAATCGAAATAAATGTTCGATGTAATCAATCAAAGGATAATCTTCCGGAATACAAACAACGGATGCATGTCCCAATAAAAATCCTTCCTTCGCAAATGAATCGAAATCTACCGTAAGACTATCAATCTTAGCTAGAGGAACCAATCCACCTAAAGGACCACCAATATGCATTGCTTTAATTGGATGTCTGAATCCACCTCCCAATTCATCGATGATCACACGCAATGGTGTTCCCATATCAGCTTCATAGATTCCAGGTCTATTAAAATGTCCATCTAAAGAAATCAATTTTGTTCCAGTAGATTTTGCGGTGCCAATACTTGCATACTTCTTTCCACCATTTTGCATGATGAAAGGTAGATTGGCTAAGGTCTCCACATTATTTACAACAGTAGGTTTATTAAACAAACCTTTATGTGTGGGATAAGGAGGACGCACACGCACTTCCGGACGTTGTCCTTCAATAGACGATAACAAAGCAGTTTCTTCTCCACAGATATAAGCTCCTTGGGCTTTGATCACTTTAAAATCAAAATTAAAATTTGTACCGAGAATATTATTTCCCAAAAACTTTCTCTCATACAACATCGCAATGGCATCTGAAATAATTGTTACGGATTCAGGATACTCACCACGAATATACACCACCCCTACAGAAGCTCCAGTAATATATCCTGCGATCATCATGCCCATCAACAAAGCATGTGGACGTTGCTCCATCACATAGCGATCGGAGTAGGCACCGGGATCGCCTTCATCGGCATTGCAAACGATGAACTTCATATCATCTTCCACATTTCTACACGACTCCAACTTAAATGCCATTGAAAATCCAGCTCCACCTCTACCGCGCAAACCAGAATCCTTCAATTCAGCTAAACAAGCTAACGGATCGGTAGCGAGAACTTTCTCATAAATTTTATAATACTCTTCAACCGGTGGTTGTGCAATTGTCAAGATGGGAGTACCAATACTTCCAACATGATACACCTCCTTAGTGTGGTGATCTTTCTTACAAATTGAATCAATCGAATCAATATCACTTCCTGAATAATTAGTTCCATTCACATGAAAAGCGGAATTCTCATGACATCGACCTAAGCAGCACAT
>JANOPQ010000197.1:0-2315 GCA_031421935.1 Bacteroidota bacterium
TGCTCGTGCTTTGGAAATTATCTTTGCTAATCCAGTAGAATTTCAAATGGGTTTGTCTCGATAATTTGAATTGTTTTCAGGATAAAAAGTTGATGGGGTGGGCATTGCTCACCCTACTTTTCTAAACTGGGTGGCGACGGATCCAGAGATTACTAAACACTTATCGCCACACCGGATTCGGCATAGTTCGATTACGACTTTTTTGGATGCGAGTGGGGGTGATGTGCGGACGGCGCAGCGGTTGAGTCGTCATTCACGGTTGGATACGTTGATGATCTATGACGATAACCGGAAGGGTTTGCAGGGGAAGGCTTCGGGGGTGTTGGCTGATTTGGTTTAGACGAGCGAGAGAACAAAAGTGTTGGCTTTGCATAGGTTTGTTCGTGGGCATTTGCCTACGGTTCTGCCGTTTTAGGTAAATTTTGATGAGTTTTCTCTAGAAATTGAAAGTATTTAGATCCTGCTTCTGTGACAGAATACTTTGCCATTAATTGGTAATCTAGAACGCTCTGAACACCTACTTTATTTAAAAAAACTTTAGTTGCAACTATTTCTGTATTGCATGTTTTAGGAATTGTCCAGTCTAAAATAGTTGCCTCAATAAATCTGCGATCGAACATACTAGTCAAAGAAATTAATGTTTTAGCTTGAGTCATACCATCAAAATAGTTCCCCCAATATAAATCCGTTGGATAGTTATATTCTTCCATATATGAGATTCCAATTTTGAGAATAACATACTCAATTTTCCATTCTGAATCATTCAGATCTTCTGAATGATAGTATTCAAAATATTCAGCTAATAATAATTTTGAAGGTGGTGGTGAATCAAATGTTGGAACCGTGTACCACTTCAAATATTTTCCGTATATTTCCGTTGTGATATCTGGACTAATTTTCTCAATAAAATCTAACTCATGAGGTAATTCACTGTAAAATGAAAGTACATGAATTTGTGCCATTTCTTTCCAATACAATATTTTTTTATTCTTCAAGACATGCCATTTGACAGTTTCTGTAATTGGTTTATTGGATGAATATCTTTTTTTTTCTAGGATCCATGTTTCTAGAATTGATTTATTGATAGAGTATGATATCTGTACATTTCTTTTTTGTTTATGATTAAAATTATTTTCTCCGTAAATATGACTTAGCCAGTTAGCAGGAATTGCATAATACCATTTTTTCTCACAAAATAAATTCCAATTAATTAAAGCTTCTTTTTCTAAATATTGACCTCCTTCTGGCGTTAATGAGTACCAAATTGTCAGCGTACAATCTAGAGAGATATAAATATCTTTTAAAGAAGGTGCTCTTACCTCTATTTTATTTTTATTTAATAAGTGACGGCGACGACGACCTGCGCGAATACTATTACTAGTAAGTCGAACCTTTTCGTAATAAATATTTACAGAAAGATAACCTTTAAGAAATAATTCATAAGCAGCAACTGCAATTTCAGATTTAGGTTGCCGTACATTACCAGCGAACATGCATAATGTATCGGAACAGAATATTACCGATTGCAAAAGCAAAAAGTCTAACTCTCTCATGATTTATTCTAAAATCCTGGTCTTAAACGTTCTTTTCCACCAACATTTTTAACATTTAAAGCTGCAAATACAGTAACTATCTTAGGCCCTTGATTTTCGTCTTTGCAAGCTTGGCATTCTCCGATCGAACCAACACTAAACGAATTCCAGCCATAAGCAGTAAGTCGTATATTTTGATTTGAGAATACAACATTGTAATGCTTGTCAGATCCTGGAGGATAAGAACAAACACTCGTTCGACCTGGTTCTTCTTTTTCATACTCGATTTCTGCAGACCACCAAGCTAATGCATTTCTTTCCTTTTTTTTATTGACTAGACTCTCCTGTTCTTTGCGTTTACGAACACTTTCAATATATTTAAAAGCTGCATTTAAACCAGAAGTCGGATCATTATCATTTTGAATAAATTTATAGCCTGAACGAATGTCTTCACTAGGTTGGCTAATCATGCTGTACTTCGCATACTGGCTAAACTCAGGATCGCTACAAGTTTTCCTGTCTGGGCAATTAGGATTAGATTGTGTCTCTACTTCTGCTTTAGGATTTTGATTGAAAGTAGGTCTAGGTTTGAGTGCTGGAGGTAATTCTCCATTACTAACTGGAGTAGGCTTCAAAATCTCCCAAAATATTTGTGCTCCGAACACAAAAGGATTAAGTGTAGGTGTTGGACCAACAGGTTTAGGAGGGATAAAAGGGATAGGAATAGGTTTAGGAATAGGTAGAACTTCCCGATAACCACTAGGATCTGTTCCATTAACCGGA
>JANOPQ010000198.1:0-23895 GCA_031421935.1 Bacteroidota bacterium
GATTCATTAGGCACAGCTTGCGATTTTCAACCATTCAGTTTTAATTTAGGTACAGGAAGATCTTATTTTGGTTTGCCAAATAATCCAAAATATGAACTAGGCGCGTGGGTGGGGAGTCCTTGCGATACACTAACGGTAGGCATAACCGAAAATGACGAGAAAAATGATGTTTTCTTTCAAGCCTGGTACAATCCCGAGTGGAATATGATTCATGTGAATGCGTCAAAGTTAAAAGGGAAGAGTGGGGTGTTGCGGTTGTTTGATGTGGAGGGGAGAGTGGTGGTGGAGAGGAAAGTGGAGGTGATGAGTGGAGGGTATTTTACGGGGGAAATTAATATGAATGGAATAGCAAGTGGAGTTTATATAGTTTCGATCGTAACTGAAAAAGATAAAGTTCAAAGTAAAGTAATGAAATACTAGTAGGTTACGAATTATCGGGGACGCGAAATGCGAATGAACACGAAATGCGAAAATGCGAAATTGAAATTAAGGCATTAAGGAAATAAGATTAATCATAAAAAATCATCGCGAGGCTTCGCGATCATAATAAATCAGCGCTCCATCAAAACATAGATCAATGCAATAAACAATATATTTCGACAAAAAATCTAACAACTAAAAACTAACAACTAACCTCATGAAATGGCTCGGTAGAGAACGTAGTGGAAATGTAGACGATCGTCGCGGAATGTCGCGGCCGGCGGCTGGACTTGGTATTGGCGGAATTATTGTTGTTGTAATTTATATGTTTTTGGGAGGGGATTCGGCGGAGTTGGCGAATATTCTGCAGCAACAACAAACAAGCAATGCACCCAATACAGCCATTGATCCCAACGATGAAGATGCTGTTTTTGTATCGGTAGTATTGAAAGATACCGAAGATGTGTGGGAGAAAATTTTTCGCGAGCAGTTTGGAAAGGAATATCGTAGACCTACTTTAGTGTTGTTTGATGGTGCAGTAGAATCGGCCTGCGGATTTCAACAATCAGCCACCGGACCTTTCTATTGCCCCACCGATGAAAAATTATACATCGATCTTTCTTTTTATCGATTATTGAAAGAACGCTTCAATGCACCCGGCGATTTTGCAATGGCGTATGTAGTAGCGCATGAAGTAGGACATCATGTGCAACATTTATTAGGTACATCCGATCAAGTCCATCAACAACGACAACAGCTCAGCGAAAAAGATGGAAACAGACTTTCGGTGATGCTCGAATTGCAAGCTGATTTTTATGCAGGTCTTTGGGCGCACCATGCCGATGCAATGAAAGGAATTTTAGAACCCGGTGATATAGAAGAAGCACTCACCGCCGCCAGTGCCATTGGCGATGATAAACTGCAACAACAAAGCGGAGGCAGCATAGTGCCCGATGCATTTACACACGGTACTTCCGAGCAACGTATGTATTGGTTTAATAAAGGCTACGCCACAGGATCCCTAGAGCAAGGTGATACTTTTGGAGAGCTGTAATATTTTTATTTATTAAAGGATTATTTAATGGTAGTTTATAAATCCCAAAACAGATCCATATCCGACCTAAAAGCAAATCCGCGAAAATCCTATTTATCCGCTTCATCCGCGTTCAATATTATGAATATTATAAACAAAAAATAATCATAAAAAATCATAATAGATCATAATAAATCTGCGGCCTATAAAATATAATTAATACAATAAATAATAAAATATCGAAATTTTCTAGAAGCTCCAAGCGCATCATCACTTTTCCAAAAATTAAAATCAAAGCAAAATTAAAAATGGAAAAATATAAAATCCCCAGCCATACACGCATCGGACATGTTCATTTAAAAGTTTCGGATCTGCAAAAGTCCCTCGATTTCTATTGCGGATTATTGGGTTTTGAAATAACTACACTCTATGGAGAACAAGCTGCGTTTATTTCAGCCGGCGGATACCATCATCACATCGGACTCAATACTTGGCAAAGCAAAGGCGCAGGTCCAGCCGCACGAAATACTGTCGGACTTTTTCACACCGCCATTTTATATCCAACACGAAAAGATTTAGCCATCATCTTTGATCGACTTCGACAAGCGAGTTATCCGCTCACCGGTGCCGCAGATCATTTAGTCTCCGAAGCACTCTATCTCGACGATCCCGACGGAAACGGTGTAGAATTGTATTGGGATAAACCGAAAGAACAGTGGAAATACAATCCAGATGGTACCATCATAATGGACACCCTTCGACTCGATTTGCAGGATTTGTTGAGCGAAATTTAAAACTATGCGTAGACCTACTATCGGTATGCACGGCTGCGCTACGACAAATTTTCTCGCAAAGTCGCAAAGCCCTGCTTTCTGGTAGGCATGCGCTAAGTACGCAAAGGCTGCGCTCTCATGGAGAACCCTCTTGTGCACTCTAGTGTCCTCTAGTTTCTCTAGTGTTTAAAAAAAGTCTTTTTAAGAACGATTATCATTAGTAGAATCGTAAATTTGAGAAAGAAAAAATTACATTGAACTACTTAGCTCATCTATATTTATCTGGAAGTAACGATCAACTAAAAATCGGGAACTTCATCGCCGATCACGTAAAAGGATCTGTCATTGAAAACTATTCCGGCGATGTACTTGCAGGAATTCATTTCCATCGCTTAATCGACGCATTCACCGATCAACATCCAATAGTTTCCATTTCCAACGCTCGACTCCGACCTGATTTTCGGAAGTATGCTCCCGTGATATCCGATGTATTTTTCGATCATTTTTTAGCTCGTCATTGGAGTGCGTATCATCATTTACCACTCGAAGAATTTGCACAGAATAGCTATGCATTAATGCGCTCCAATGAACAATTGCTTCCTGCCCGAGCCTTGCATATGCTGAACTACATGGAATCACAAAACTGGTTGGTACATTATGCATCGATAGAAGGAATTGAAAAAGCTTTAACCGGATTATCCAAAAGAACGCGCTTCATTTCAAATATGGACAAAGCGCACCTCTTCCTGCAAGAGCATTACCACGATTTCGAAAATGACTTCGAACTATTTTTTAAGGATATAAGATTGTATGTTTCCGCTTTGGATGAAATGAAATGAACAATAATTTTTTTTTAAATTTAATCTAAAATCTAATCGCGAAGCCGCGGGACTATAATCTAATCCCGATAGCTATCGGGACTAAAATCTAGAAACTAAAAACTAGAAACGCTTTTAATAATCTTAATTACTTTTCTTTCTCCACCATAAATCGCTTCTAAAATATACACGCCTTGATTCCATCCACGTACATCAATGGAAAGTGAGTTGTAAGCACCGAGCGTAGGTCCAGGAAAATAATTTTGCGACATCGGAAAATTTCCTTGAAACTGTGTTCGACCATAGGCATTAAAAACATTAATGCTCATATATCCATTCGAATTCATGTAGGCTTTAATGTTGATGGTGTTTTCACTGGCATCAATCACCGTTGGATTTAAATCAATATCAAAAGATCCGCACAAACCACTATAGAATCCACAAAATAAGAATCCATATTTATTCAATGCAGCGCAATCGTTGCGATAGGTTTTTCCATCACAAGCACAAACGGGATTATAATCGCCCGTACACGTAAAAAATATATTTTCTTGCTTAGTTGAATCTTTACATGGATTACAAAATTGAAATTGTGCCGATGCATCCATCCCGAAAAACAGGAGAAACAGGCAAATCAAACTCACTTTATTATATTTATTCGACTTACTCATCAGTTACAAATTTAACCCATAATAGTCTATTCGAAACGATTTAAGGGTGTTTTTAGTCTGCACCTACGGGAATTCATCCAATTAATGGGTAAAAATCAAGGTTTTTAATATCTAGCACCCCTTAATCCCCTCGATTTTCGCATTCGCTCCCGATAGCTATAGGGTTCGCGTCATCAAATTTCGCATCTTTCGCAATTTTCGATTTTCGTGTTTATTCGCATTTCGCGTCACCCGAATTTCGCATTTTCGCATTTCGTGTTCATTCGCATTTCGCATCAGCGCATTTCGCCCTTTCGACTTCGCTTAAGGCATGCATTTCGCAATTTTCGCATTTCGTGTTAATTCGCATTTCGCGTCTTTGGCATTTCGCCCTTTCGACTCCGCTCAGGGCAAGCATTTTCGCATTTCGTGTTCATTCGCATTTCGCATCAGCGTTTCCTGCGTGCAAACAATCTCTATCTCCCAAAAAAAATTGTATAGCGAATTACTCGCCCACCAACATTGCCGCCGCGTACTCCCTATTCAACCTCGCAATATTAGTAACCGAAATTCCTTTCGGACATTCTGCTTCGCACGCTTCTGTGTTGGTACATGCGCCGAATCCAGCATCATCATGCACTTTCAACATATCCATCACACGCTTTTTCGCTTCGACACGACCTTGTGGTAACAATGCATATTGAGAAACTTTAGCGGATAAGAATAACATCGCCGAACTATTTTTACAAGCAGCAACGCAAGCTCCACAACCAATGCAGGCTGCCGAGTTGAATGCTTCGTCAGCGTTTACTTTTGAAACCGGAATGCTATTCGCATCGGGAGTGCTTCCTGTATTTACAGAAACGAATCCACCCGCTTGTTGTATTTTATCGAAGGCTTGGCGATCAACGATCAAGTCGCGAATAACAGGAAATGCCGCTGCTCTCCACGGTTCAATGATGATGGTTTCTCCATCAGCAAAACTGCGCATATGTAATTGACAAGCGGTAACACCTTTCACGGGTCCATGCGCACGACCGTTTATGTACATGCTGCACGATCCGCAAATTCCTTCACGGCAATCATGGTCAAAAGCGATTGGATCTTTTGCAGCCTTGGTTAAATCTTCATTCACCACATCTAACATCTCTAAAAAAGACATGTCAGGACTTACTCCTTTTGCTGCATAGGTTTCGAAACGTCCGCTTTCTTTTGCGTTTTTTTGTCTCCAAACTTTTAACGTAAGATTCATATTTCCACTCATAGGATTTTTATTTTTTCCCCGTTATGATGAACAGGAGTAAGGTTCAATTTATTTTATTTGTAAGAGCGTTGAGTGAGTTTAACACTTTCAAACACTAAATCTTCTTTGTGTAGTTCTTCTGGCTGATTGTCGCCTTTGTATTCCCACGCTGCCACGTATGCATAGCCTTCATCATCACGTAGAGCTTCATTTTCTGGCGTTTGATACTCTTCACGGAAATGTCCACCACAACTTTCATTGCGATTCAAAGCATCCACCATCATCAACTCACCTAATTCTAAGAAGTCAGCAACACGTCCTGCTTTTTCTAAGTTTTGGTTTAACTCTTGTTCGATTCCGGGCACTAATAAATTCTCCCAGAATTCGGCACGTAGTTTTTTGATGTTTTCAATTCCTGCATTTAATCCTTCCGCCGTACGACCCATTCCACAATGATTCCACATTAAAAGACCTAATTCACGATGAAACTCATGAACTGTTTTCTTTCCTTTAATGTTGAGTAGTTTTTGCAAACGATCTTTTACTTTTTGCTCAGCATCCATAAATTCTGGACTATCATTCGCAATAGGAGTACGCTCTACATCGGATAAATAATCGCCAATGGTGTAAGGTAAAACGAAGTATCCATCAGCCAAGCCTTGCATCAATGCCGAAGCTCCTAAACGGTTTGCACCATGATCACTAAAATTAGCTTCACCACAAGCGTACAATCCTGGAATAGTCGTCATCAAATTATAATCAACCCAAAGTCCACCCATGGTATAATGCACCGCTGGATAAATCATCATCGGCGTTTTGTACGGATTTTCACCTGTGATTTGCTTATACATATCAAACAAGTTTCCATATTTCGCTTCTACTGCTTTTTCACCCGTACGTTTAATGACATCACTGAAGTCGAGGTACACTGCTAAACCTGTATTCCCAACTCCAAATCCTTTATCACACATATCTTTCGCCGCACGGGATGCAATATCACGCGGAACTAAATTTCCAAAGGATGGATAACGTCTTTCTAAATAATAATCTCTTTCTGATTCTGGTATATCAACGGGTTTGCGTGTATCTCCTTTTTGCTTCGGTACCCAAATACGTCCGTCGTTACGTAACGACTCCGACATCAATGTTAATTTACTTTGATGATCGCCTGAAACCGGAATACAAGTAGGATGAATTTGTGTGAAGCAAGGATTTCCAAAATAAGCTCCTTTTTTATGCGCTCTCCAAATTGCAGTTGCATTGGATCCACGAGCATAAGTAGTCAAATAAAATACGTTTCCATATCCACCGGTAGCTAATACAACAGCATGCGCACTATGTCTTTCAATTTCTCCAGTTACTAAGTCACGAGCAATAATTCCTCTTGCTTGTCCATCTACCATCACCACCTCTAACATTTCATGACGCGTGTAGCTCTGAATTTTTCCCTCACCAATCATTCGATTCATGGCAGAGTAAGCACCCAGTAAAAGTTGTTGTCCAGTTTGACCCTTCGCATAAAAAGTTCTTGATACTTGCGCTCCACCAAAAGAACGATTGTCAAGTAATCCACCATATTCACGAGCGAAAGGAACACCTTGTGCCACACATTGATCGATGATGTTTACACTTACTTGTGCTAAACGATGTACGTTGGCTTCACGCGCTCTGTAATCACCGCCTTTCACCGTATCATAAAACAAACGGTAAACACTATCACCATCGTTGCGATAATTTTTTGCTGCATTAATTCCACCTTGTGCAGCAATACTGTGCGCACGACGTGGTGAATCCTGAAAGCAAAATGTTTTTACGTTGTATCCTAGTTCAGCAAGAGAAGCAGCTGCAGATGCACCGGCTAAACCGGTTCCAACAATGATCACATCGTACTTACGTTTGTTCGATGGATTAACTAATTTGCATTTGAATTTATGATTGTCCCACTTTTCAGAAAGTGGTCCTGATGGTATTTTTGAATCGAGTTTCATTCGATGAGGATCTTTTTTTAACGAGTTAAGAAATAAATGGGCATAGCAGCAAACAAGGCAGGAATGATAATCGCAAATACAAAGGTTCCAATGCCCTTGATTAATCCTTGGTAATTTTTTCCACGTATGCTCAACGTTTGAAATGCACTTTGGAAACCGTGAAGCAAATGATAGGATAGACCTAACATACTAATCACATAAAATGCTACAACGAGTGGATCTTTAAAAGCTGTTGCCACTACACTAAAGAGATCTTTGCAAATAATTATCTTATTGCCCATATAATCCATGGTAGCGGGCTTTAAATTTTGTGCTTTTGCATCTGCGGCTGTAATGACTTCTTCTTTCAAAACTTTATCCGTAGTAGCTTCCACTACATACGTCTTCCAATCCATCTCACCAAATTTGTATTCATACCAAAAGTGGATAAGATGCGTCGCGATAAAGATGAGGAGTATCGTTCCTAAAATTCCCATATTTCGAGAAGCCCAAGTAGTACCTGTATTGTTTTTCTTTCCTTCGTATTTTACAGGACGAGCCTTCATATTCTTTGCTACCAGGTAAAAACCATTGATAGCATGAATGATGATGGTCGCATAAAGTAGGTAGGAGATAATTTTGATAGGAGGAAAGGTGGTCATGAAAACCGTGTATTGGTTAAATGCCAAGCCTCCATCGTCTTTAAATAAAGCTAAATTGCCTGATACATGGACGATTAGGAAAAGACTGAGGAAGAGCCCCGTTAAGGCCATTAACCACTTTTTCCCTACGGATGAGTTGAGAAACTCAAATAAATTTGTCATAATTCTTAGATATTCTAGGATAATATTAGCAATATTCTCACGAATAGTCGCTTTTGGAGCTACAAATTTAATTGTAATTTGTTTTGGTAGGCTTCCGTGTCACCTTTTTTTCTTCGACTTTAATGGAAGGCTTGGGAACAGCATCCTAAACTTTTTCTTTAAGCCTTGTTAGATGAATACCATAATTGTAATTTTACGCTGCATAATAAACAATTTAGTAATGAGAAAGTTTACTAAGAAATAGGTATTGTTTATATTTGCATTCTCTAATACTTAAAACAAATTTTTAGTAAAAAATCTAAATATGAAGTATCCAACTATAGACTCACAACTTTTTATTGAGAATAGACAAAGATTCGCAGCTAAACTGAAGCCTAAGTCGATCGCATTCTTAAACGCGAATGATGAAATGCCTCGAAATGGTGATGCTAATTTTCTCTACCGACAAAACTCCGACCTGTTTTACGTCAGTGGAATTGATCAAGAACAAACGATTTTAGTTTTGTTTCCTGACGCACCGCTCCCTCGTTATAAAGAGATTCTTTTCGTACGAAAAACGAATGAACATATTGCCATTTGGGAAGGTCATAAGTATACAAAAGAAGAGGCGCGTGCTGCATCGGGAATTCAAAGTGTGTATTGGTTGGAAGATTACAACAGCATCATCCCAATGTTGATGAATCATTGCGATAATGTGTATGTAAATATTAACGAGAATGATCGTTTCGCCTCTGAAGTTCCGTATCGTGATTTGCGTTTTGCTCAAAGTATGAAGTCGATGTATGCCGGTCATAATTTTGAACGACTCGGACCCATCTTAGCTTCTCTTCGTGCCATCAAACACGACATCGAAATTAAGTTGATGCAAAAGGCAATGGACATTACGGAAAAAGCTTTTCGTAAAGTAATGCGCTTTGTGAAGCCCGGTGTGATGGAGTATGAAATTGAAGCAGAAATTATTCATGAGTTCATTCGTAAGCGTGCTAGTGGACATGCATATAATCCGATCATAGCCTCAGGTCCTAGCGCTTGTATTTTGCACTATAATGAGAATAACAGAGCCTGTAAAGCAGGGGATGTGATCTTGATGGATTTTGGTGCAGAGTATGCGAATTACGCTGCTGATTTAACAAGATGTATTCCAGTAAGTGGAGAGTTTACACAACGTCAACGCGATGTGTACAATGCTGTTTTAAGAGTGATGAAAGGAGCTACCAAAATGTTGGTTCCAGGAAATACCATCGAGAAGTATCATGTGGAAGTTGGATTGTTGATGGAAGCTGAATTACTCGATCTCGGATTAATTTCTAAGACTGATATAAAAAATCAAAATCCAGAATTACCTGCTTACAAAAAATATTTTATGCATGGTACATCGCATTTCCTCGGATTGGATGTGCACGACATTGGCAATCGCTATGAACCAATGCAACCTGGAATGGTTTTCACTTGCGAACCTGGTATTTATATCCCAGAAGAAGGACTAGGTATTCGATTGGAAAACGATATTTTAGTTACCTCAAAAGATCCCGTAAATTTAATGGCTTCTATCCCCGTGGAAATTGAGGATATTGAAGAATTAATGAGAGAAGCTGCTGAAGCGCGATCCGTATCGCATAAATAATTTCTATATTGCTTTAATAATAAACGGAGCGAAGAAGAGTTCAATCTTAGAAGTGCGCTCGTCTAGAAGGCACAGTGATTTCTATGGTCAATTCCAAATTTAAACTTATAAATTTAATTTTATAATTACCTCTCCTCTGGAGAGGGCTAGGGAGAGGCTTGAATTTTAGAATTTATTTAATCTTATCGCCTTCGAATACATCTTATCTCTTCGCCAAATTCACATCGCTTATTTTTCTCTCAACCCTCGGCAAGCTCAGGTTAAAAAGGCAGAGGCGCGAAGGATACGCTATGATAAATTTTCTTGCAGAGGGCACAGAGGCGCGAAGGCAGTAATAAAACAATATGGGCGAAGCCCAGAAGCGTGCGAAGCTCTGCTTTTGGGCTTCAGGACCATACTTTTGTCCCCTCCGTACAATTTTTACACATCTCAATTTCGTTTCGAGAACGAAGAACCGAAGCGCGAAATTCCTGATAATTCGAATTCTGCCATAAATCAGCAAAACTTTGCTCTTTTAAACTTCCCATATTGTACATGGCATCTTTATCGAAGCAACACGGAACAACCCTTCCATCCCAGGTAATTACACAGCTATGCCATAACTTCCAGCAATGATTTAAAAGTTGGTTTTTAATTTTGTAGGTGCCGTCTTTTTGTTTTTTATAACGAGCGTATTTTTCATTTTCAGGAATTAAATCATTCCCATTCTCAAAATCATAAACTTGAGCAGTCTTTAATCCGACTTCATCTACACCCAATTCTTTGGCGAGTTGATGAACTTCTGCGATCTGATGTTCATTGGGCTTTACCACTAAAAATTGAAAAATAATATGTGGAGTAGAAGAGCCTAATTCTTTTTTCCATTTTACAATGTTCTTAGTTCCTTCAATCACTTTCTCCAGTTTTCCTCCAATCCGATATTGCTCATAAACTTCTTGCGTGGTTCCATCTATGGAAATAATCAATCGATCTAACCCCGACTCAATCGTCTTCTTTGCATTTTCATCAGTGAGGTAATGAGCATTGGTGGAAGTAGCCGTGTAAATTCCTTTGCTCGATGCATACTTCACTAACTCTAAGAATTTCGGATTTAAATACGGCTCTCCTTGAAAGTAAAAAATCAAATACCACAAAGTATCTTTTACCTCATCGATAATTTTTTTGAAAAAATTCTCTTCTAACATTCCCGTTGGGCGCGAGAAAGCACGTAATCCACTCGGACATTCCGGACAACGTAAATTACAGGAGGTGGTCGGTTCAAACGATAAAACAATCGGCATTCCCCATTGAACAGGGTTGCCCAGCCATTTCGAATAATAATAGCTGGCTACCACTTTACTCGCATTTATAATTCTGCTCGGCTTCGACTTGAAAAGGAAATTAAGTCCGTCACGTAAATTCTTGTTCATCGGCGATAAAGTTAAGGATGAATCCGCTAGGAACAGTAAAATTATCGAGAAGTATAATTGATTTGCCTAGTTCTTCCTTTTTCTATAGATGGATTTACTTCTCAAAATTAAATGTATAAACGATTATTGACTGCTACAATTCGTTATTATTTTTTATCAATTACACTCATTACCAATGTGAATTTTGATACTTTTACCACGATTTATGTTTACCTGGCTCGCTCGAATCATATTGCGCAACCGTCTATTATTCATTGTATTAATAGGCATAACGACTCTTTTTATGGGGTACAAAGCAACTACGATTCAACTTTCGTATGATTTTGCAAGAATTCTACCTGAAACCGATGAGGATTTTAAAGCCTATGAATCGTTTAAAGGTCGTTTTGGTGAAGATGGAAGTGTAATGGTATTGGGAGTAGAAGACAAGAATTTCTACACGCTTAAAAAATTTGCAGATTGGTATCATTTAGGCGATGAAATCAAATCGATGGACGGTATTGAGGAAGTGGTTTCCTTAGCTCGATTGTATAATGTAATCAAGAATGATTCGGCGCGTAAGTTTGAGATGAAACCCATCGTCGCTCATGAACCTACTTCACAAGCGGAAGTAGATAGTATCAAAACAGAAATTGAGAAGTTGCCGTTTTATGATGGATTTATTCGAAACTCTCAAACAGGAGCTACGGTGATGGCCATCACTTTCGATAAAAGTAAGCTCAATACAAAGAATAGAATTAGTGTCGTTAATCAGATCAAAGAGAAAGCAGAAGCATTTGGTTTGAGTAATAAATTGGATGTGCATATTAGCGGACTCCCTTATATCCGCACTGCGATTACTAGTAAGGTAGTTGAAGAAATGAAGTTGTTTATGCTTCTGGCCGTATTAGTAACGGCAATTGTCCTCTTTGTTTTTTTTAGAAATTTTCAAGTGCTTTTTTTCACACTCATCGTGGTGTTCGTTAGCGTTATTTGGTCGATAGGAATTATTGCCGTGCTTGGATATAAAATCACCATTTTAAGTGGATTGATTCCGCCACTCATTATTGTCATTGGCATTCCAAATGCTATCTTGTTATTGAATAAATATCAAGTAGAGTATAGTCGGCACAATTCCCAAGCTAAAGCGTTAGCTCGAATGGTTCAGCGCATTGGACTTACTACATTTCTAGCGAATGTAACAACGTCCATTGGATTCTTTGTTTTCTATTTTACAAATAGTAGAGTATTAATGGAGTTTGGATTAGTTGCAGCGATTAACGTGATGGCTACATGGCTCATTTCTTTAATTTTAATTCCAATTGTCTTTAGCTATTTAGCTCCTCCCGATGTTAAGCATCTGAAACATTTACAAGCTCCTCGTCTTAATAAATTATTGACAAACGTCGATAAATGGGTGCATTTACATCCCAAATATATTTATGTGAGTGTGAGTGTAATTATGTTAATTAGTTTATTTGGTATTTCTAAAATTTCAACCAATGGATTTGTTGTAGATGATCTGCCAAAAAAAGATCCTGTTTATTTGGATATGAAATTTTTCGAGAGTAATTTTAAAGGAGTACTTCCACTCGAGTTTTCTATCAATACATTGGAGCCGGGTGGTGCATTAAAACAAACAACGCTTCAGAAAATAAATCGCTTGCAGAAAATGTTAACTCAGTATCCCATCTTTTCAAAACCACTTTCTGTAGTGGATGGTATTAAATTTTCTTATCAAGCGTATCACGATAATGATCCTCGTTTTCATATTTTACCCGGCACCATTCAACTTGCAGAAATGTCGAGTTTCGCTGGCGATATGAATGGAAAAGGAAATGCATTTAAAAGCTTTATTGATAGTAATCGTCAAATTACTAGAGTGAGCGTTCAAATGGCAGATATCGGTTCGCTTAAGATGGAAAAGATGTTGAGTGAGTTGCGCCCTCGTGTTGATTCTATTTTCCCACCTGATAAGTATGAGACCATCATTACTGGGAATAGTCTTATTTTCTTGAAAGGGAATAATTACATGTTCAAGAATTTGATGGAAAGTATTCTTTTAGCCATCGTGCTTATTTCAATTATCATGGTTACTCTTTTTATGTCGATTCGTATGATTTTAATTTCGATTGTGCCCAGTCTTATTCCATTAATAATTACCGCTGGACTGATGGGCTATTTTGGGATTTCATTGAAGCCATCAACGATTTTAATTTTTAGTATCGCCTTTGGAATGGCGTCTGATCAAACTATTTATTTCCTCACCAAGTACCGTTATGAAATGCGAACCAATCCAGTCATGAGTATTTCAAATGCCGTAACTTTAACTATTCGAGAAACAGGAGTAAGTATGGTGTATTCATCCGTGATTTTATTCTTTGGATTTTTTATTTTTAGTGCCAGCGACTTTGGAGGAACTGCGTCTTTAGGAAAATTACTAAGCATAACTTTGTTAGTAGCGATGTTGGCGAATATTATCGTGTTGCCCGCTTTCTTACTTAGTCTTGAGCGTCGACTTACTACAAAAGCGTTTTTAGCGGAACCGTTTTTTGAAACCAACGATGAAGAAGAAGATATTGATCGCGAAAGCTTATCGATTCGAAAAGAACAACAAGAGGATGATTTAATTAAGTAATGTTCCGAATAAAACAATTGCTGTTTAAGTGTTGACACAAAGAGGGATATAATTATATCCAACCTTTTTTTATTATTTTCGTAGAATAGATTTACAAGATATTATTGACCCATGAAAGGAATTATATTAGCCGGTGGCTCTGGAACACGATTGCATCCATTAACGATAGCTGTGAGTAAACAACTCATGCCCGTCTATGATAAGCCAATGATTTATTATCCGCTTAGCGTTTTAATGATGGCTGGAATAAGTGAAATTTTAATCATCACGACGCCACACGATCAAATCATGTTTCAAAAGTTATTGGGAGATGGAAAGGAACTAGGATGTAATTTTCAATATGCTATCCAATCGGAACCAAACGGGTTGGCACAAGCATTTGTAATTGGTGAATCATTTATCGGAAATGATAATGTTGCTTTGATATTGGGTGATAATATTTTTTACGGTACAGGTCTCGAACAATTATTGCGAGAAAATAGTAATCCCAGTGGTGGTGTCGTTTTCGCTTACCATGTGAGTGATCCAGAAAGATATGGCGTGGTTGAGTTTGATAAGAATAATAAAGCATTAAGTATTGAAGAAAAGCCTACTGCTCCTAAATCAAATTATGCAGTACCCGGACTCTATTTTTATGATAATGACGTTATCCAAATTGCAAAATCATTAAAGCCAAGTCCGCGCGGTGAATATGAAATTACGGATGTCAATAAACATTATTTGGAAGCCGGAAAATTGAAAGTTGGAATTCTTGATAAAGGCACAGCGTGGCTTGATACTGGCACTTTCGAATCATTAATGCAGGCCGCACAGTTTGTTCAAGTGATCGAAGAACGCCAAGGGTTGAAGATTGGTTGTATCGAAGAAATTGCTTGTAGAATGGGCTTTATTGATAAATCTCAACTAAAAAAATTAGCACTTCCGTTGATTAAAAGTGGTTATGGAAAATATCTTTTGGCTTTTTCAGAAGAAAAATAAGTCTCTTACCTCGTTTGTTTAGTCCTTGACCTTCAGAATTGAGGCGCTTACCAAATAATTGAAGTTGGTATTTTTCATTCTTTAAAGTGCAATTTTTTTTATTTAAATTTTACTGAATTCACTATAAAATTCACTAATTTCGTATTGGATATATAGGATTACACGAAGCCCTGTTTATTTAATACACAACCCAAATTCAATAGTTTACAAAAGCATACTTTCATGCAAAGAAAAATACTTGTTACAGGTGGTGCTGGATTCGTAGCAAGTTGCCTTGCTCAACGTTTAGCAGATAACCCCGAAAATTATGTTGTTATCGTCGATAATATGTTAACCGGCGATCTTATCAAGTTGCCTATATCCATTCATGATAATGTGCGATTTATTAAGGCCGATGTAAATAGCTTTAATGATATATCAGCCATTTTTGCATCTTTTTCTTTTGACTATGTGTTTCATTATGCTGCACTAGTAGGCGTAAAACGTACACTCGCAAATCCAGTAATGGTTTTATCGGATTTGAATGGGATTAAGAATGTATTGGATCTCTGTAAAAATACAGGCGTTAAACGTGTGTATTACTCTTCAAGCTCTGAAGTATATGGTGAGCCTGTAGAGTTTCCTCAAAACGAACATACCACACCTCTAAATTCAAGATTACCCTACGCTATAGTAAAGAACGTAGGTGAAGCGTATTTGCGTGCATACTATCAAGAGTTCGGATTAGAATATACCATCTTCCGTTTCTTTAATACCTACGGTCCTAAACAAAGTACTGATTTTGTGATGTCGAAGTTCTTAGAAGCTGCCATGGCAAATAAGGAAATCACTATTTATGGAGATGGTAGCCAAACCAGAACGTTCTGTTATATCGACGATAATATTGAAGCTTGCCTCAATGCGTTTTATCAAAATCTAATCGTAAATGATGTTGCAAATATTGGATCCGATTATGAAATTACCATGCTCGATCTCGCAGATAAAATTATTAAGATTACAAAGTCCTCTTCCAAAATTGTTTTTCTTCCTGCATTGAAAGAGGGAGATATGACTCGACGTTGCCCCGACATTTCTTTGATGAAGGAATTATTACAAAGAAAGTTGACTCCGCTGGATGAAGGTATTCAACGACTCATAGATACTAAGCATTCTATTATTGCATAATGACAGAAAGTGTTGAACAACTTCAGAAGGAAGTAGAATTCCAACTGAGTCAACTCGATTTTCCTCAACAACCTGAATCGCTTTATGATCCCCTGCGATATATGCTTTCGTTGGGAGGAAAAAGAATTCGTCCCATCTTGGTTTTGCTAGCCAATGATTTGTTTTCTGGAAAAAGAGAAAATGCAATGCCTGCCGCTTTAGCAGTAGAAGTGTTTCATAATTTCACACTTTTACATGATGATATTATGGATAAGGCGCCACTGCGAAGAGGGAAGCCTACCGTTCATCAAAAATGGAATTCCAATATTGCTATTCTTTCAGGTGATGCGATGTTTGTGAAATCTTGTCAACTGATTACTCAAACGCCCATTACGGCTATGCCAGCCGTTATGAATCTATTTTTGAAAACAGCGCTCGAAGTTTGCGAAGGACAACAATACGATATGGATTTCGAAAGCCGGAACGATATTGAGATTGACGAGTATATCGAAATGATAAAACTAAAAACCGCTGTTCTTGTAGGTGCATGTCTTGGTATTGGTGCGCAAATCGCAGGAGCGAAGGAAGAAGAAGTAAATCACATCTATGATTTTGGAGTAAATCTCGGAATCGCTTTTCAATTGCAAGATGATATTCTAGATGTGTATGGCAATGAACAAAAATTTGGCAAGCAAGTAGGTGGCGATATCATCGCCAACAAAAAAACATTTTTATTGCTCTCCGCACTTAAAAATGCTAGTGGCCAAACCGCAATCGAACTGCAAACATGGTTAGCGTATGAAGGTTCTGATAATGCATCGAAAGTAGAAGCAGTAAAGAATATTTACGAAACACTACATGTAAAAGAATGTGCAGAAAAGAAGATGGAGGAACTCTATTCGGAAGCACTTTCTCATCTCGACGCCCTGCCCATCAACCAAAACCGAACCGCCGCGTTACGAAAACTTTCTTCTATGCTGATGCTCCGCGAAAGCTGAGACCGAGTGGGAGATGGGAGATGGGAGATTGAGAGTTTGATAGCTATCGATAGTGACGATAGAGATCAATCCAACAACTAACAACTAACAACCAACATCCAACATCCAACAGCTAGAAGCTAGAAGCCATTTCCGGTCTACCTAGTTCACGCAAATGTTTAATGTGTGCAATGATGGCAGAAAGTACCGTTGGATACTCAATGTACTTCACATTAAATTCCTGACATGTTTCTCTTACCAATTTACTTATTGCAGGATAATGTACATGCGATATACGTGGAAATAAATGGTGTTCTACTTGAAAATTCAATCCACCCATGAACCAACTTACAATTTTATTTTTCGTTGCAAAGTTTGCAGTAGTATGTACTTGATGTAATGCCCACTCTTCTTCTATTTTATTAGAATCAGGGTTAGGAGTTGGGAATTGACAATCACCTACCACGTGTGCTAACTGAAACACTACCGCGATGGTTAATCCAGTAACAAATAAAATTACACTGTAACCAATAACTGTTGCTACCCATCCTTTTAAAAATATGGGCAGACCTATAAATAATCCTAAGTAAGTTAACTTGGTAATCCAGAATCCAAAATGTTCTGAAAGTTTCATTTTACGAATGGGTGTCGGACCAATCTTTCGAGTGAAGTACTTATGGAAATCCATCCAAAAAATCCACATGAAATAAGTAGCTCCGTAAAGTAGGAACCAATATACATGTTGGAAACGATGGAACCAATATTTTTCTTGTTGCTCATTAACACGCATGAATGGCTTTACATCAATATCATCATCTACACCTTCAATATTGGTGAAAGTATGATGTACGATATTGTGTTTTACTTTCCACATAAAACTTGAACCTCCCATTAAATTTAATGAGTACGACATTATTTTATTGACGCGTTTGTTGGTAGAGTAGGAGTCGTGCGCTCCATCATGCATTACATTGAAACCAATACTTGCAAAGGTCAATCCCATCAACCCACAAAATACTAACGATAACCATACCGGTAGATTAGTAAATACCAATACAGAGTATACAATGATCGCGCAAGATACTAATATGATGGTCTTGGCATATAGCTTTATATTTCCAGTCGGTTTAATTTTTTCCTCTTTAAAATAATTATCAATGCGCTCACGTAAGGCATCGAAGAATGGACTGGTTCTATTGTTGAAGGTTATCTTTGACATATTCGAGTGCAAAAATACTTACAAGCGACCATATATACTTGGTTTATTAATTAAAATCTCAATTATTCTTTGAAAATCAATTAGATAGCAATAGTAATGTTGGTCATTTCTTGTCACTTTTTCAATTAATACCATGTTTGTCAAGGCCTTTAGCTTCACCCTGAGCGATGTCGATGGGTTCACCCTGAGCGATGTCAATGATCACGAAGCCTCGCGACTGGCTTCTGGCTTCTTAACTTCAGTGGAAGACACTCGACTAACAACTAGCCTCTAATTGCGAAGCCTCACGCCCGCCTACTTCAAGCAGGACCAACAACTAATTGATAAGCCTTGCAACGGGATCTAAAAATCTAAATCTAAAATCTAAATCTAAAATCTAAAATCTAAAATCTAAAATCTAAAATCTAAAATCTAAAATCTAAAATCCAAAATCCAAAGCTAAACCTCAAACTTCACTAAAAACAACCTCTTCTTCGTCACTGCTGGAACAATAAAAGTATTTTCATCTACTTGCTTCCCCGCTCGAGGTAAAATGGAAATGCTATCATTCTTTTTGCTAATTTTTTTACTTTTCATTTCTCCTTTTGGATCAATAGAATTGCCGGTGATTTCATTGCTTCTACCAATATTATTATTCCAAACAATAGTTAATTCTTCGGGTGTTAAGATGGTATTAAAGGATGAATACAAACCTTCGTCGTCCATCGAGGTTTGTTCTTTTCGAATCAACTGACTCCAATGAATACTTCCATCTGCATTTACGGAAAGCGTGAGGATGTTGTCAAAATGAAATTCAATTCTTCGATTAAAAGTTTGCGTGAAGTAATCGTAAAAATTGTATTCGCTGAGATAAGCAGCTTCTGCAATAATAATCGCACCGCCGTCATTTCTTGGAATAACATTTCGAATGGGATAACTTATCAAGCTTGCACCAGTACCCGTATTTCTTTGTCCGATGAATTTTAATTGGGCTTCATTGTTTAATTTACCACTATTAATTTTTAATTCGTTATCACCATTTAACCTGAGTGTTGCATAGAGCAAACTAGCTCCTGCAAATGAAGTTTGGTCAGAATAGAATCCAGTGATAATCGCTTGGTTGTTGATTTTGTCAATGACCAACGCCGCTTCGTTCATGTATTGATCTACACGATTGAAATCATACTCTTTCATTTTGTTTTCCATCTTATTTACATGGAAAATTTTATATTGACGCAATCTGTTTTTCTTGCTTTCAGAAATATCTTTTGTGAAAGCAAGAAATAATAATCCTTCCGAATTACTAATAGCAAATTCACTTAACTCAGCATTTTTTGCAGAATAATTAATTTCCGATTTAAATTGATAAGAAACCAAGAAAGAATCATTCAAACATGCATAATGAATTTGAATATTTCCATTTCCTGATTCTTCCATCGCAACACCTAAAAATCGGCGATTCGGTGAAATAACCAAACGAGGTTTAGATAGATCAGATGATTTTTGAATGGTACTCGAATAAATTTTCAATCCATTAACTTCAGTTTCACCTTTAGCATTTAATACACTCAAAAAAAGTTGAATCTCTCCACTTGAACGCGATTGTAAACTAGAAACGATTACTGGTTTTTCGTTGAAAAATCCTATGCTTTCTAAGGAACCTCCAGAAGGAATTGCATCGACGGTTTTTCTCCACTTAGGTTGTAGGTTATAACCAAAATAACTGAGTTCATATTTTCTCGACTTCAACCCAAAGCGATCTCTACTTGTTTCTAATGATAGGTTGCTCATTAAAATATACACTCCTTCTTCGTCTTGACCGATTACTTTCGCATAGTCGAAGCCGTTATTGTCAATGTTGTCAGCAGAAATTTGAATTGACTGCGCCCAACTTAGGTAAGAAGGAGTTAAAAAAATTATAAGAAAGAAATATTTCAAGAGTGGTTTCATATTCATTGTTAGGAATGCTCAACTAAAAACGGATTGTTTACTTTTTCAAATTCAATACTGGTTTCTGGACCATGTCCTGGATATACTATCGTTTTCCCAGGCAATATAAATAGTTTTTCTTTTATGCTTCGCAGTAATGTATTGGTATCTCCACCTGGTAAGTCGGTTCGCCCTACACTATGTGAAAATAATACATCTCCGCCAATTAAGGTATCACTTTCTTTGTGCCAAAAACAAATACTTCCCGGACTATGTCCCGGTGCATGGATCATTTTAAGTTGGCAATTTCCAAATTCAATGGTAGATCCTTCTTTTAAATTTGTGATTGGAGCAGGAGATGCTTCCATAAATATTCCATAAACTTGACCATATTGCAAACATGCTGCAAGTAATTTTTCTTCTAATTCGTGAATCTGTGGTTGAAGTTGAAAAGCCTCTCCTACAAATTTATTTCCTAATACATGATCAATATGACAATGGGTATTGAGTAAATGAACAGGTTTAAGCTTTTGTGTTTTTATAAAATTGAAAAGTTCTTCCTTTTCTTCTGGCTCATAACAGCCTGGATCAATAATAGCACATTCTAATGTTTCATCATATAAAACATATGTATTTTCTTGAAACGGATTAAATGTGAATCGTGCAATTTGCATCATGATAGGGTATTCTTTTTTGGTTTGTAAGCAGATTTCGAAAGTATGGATTGCGCATCTTTTTCCATAAATAATTGTAATAAATTGGTGTTTGGATGCTCTTGCATATAAGAACGAATAATATGCCAACCAATGAATGCGCCAAGTCGTGAAGGTGACTCTTTTGGAAATCCATTGGTACTATTTCCATCGTGTATGTACTTCAAATAAACTTTAGGATTAATGTTGTACAATAAATCTTGTTCAATAAAAAATGACCAGATTTGTTCCTCATTTTCATTCGCCCATTTGAGTTGTGCAGGTGAATATCCTAATTTAATGGTATCATGAGTTTCAGGGGAGAGCACATCCATTGCATATAAAATTTTGCCTTGAAAAAGCATTTGTGCTAAACAATTTTTTTGTGTACTATCATCCAAAAATTCACTGTCGAGCCATCCTTTCATCATATCATTTACGATGTATTCAGGTTCAAGTTTTTTCATCATATACATCGGCAACTGAAGACTTGGATAGTATTTATAATCTTGTCCTAAATAAAAATGCAAACCAACTCCCAAGGTACTATCCATGGTCATGATGTTACTACTAAAGGGAGAAATGTAAGTCATGATGGTAGGAATTTTCTTTCCAGGAAATGCAATTTTGTAGCGTTCAAATGCCAACGTCAATTCTTTTTCTAACCATACAAGATCACCAAACTCTTTTTGACAATCCATAAAAATTTCATGGATGTACTGGTCCTTTAAATATTGATTAAGGTTATTCGCAATTTCAACATCTAATGGTTTTCTCTTACTTGGTGGAATAATAGAGGCTAATTGTACACACCATAGCTCAAAAAAATCACCATATGTTGAGCGTAACGCTCTGATTTTAGCAGTGTCAATGGTCTGGTCTTTTGAGGATAATTCATTTTCAAAACGAATGATCTTTAAAGTTGAAATTTCTTGCGTAATCTCTATGGGCTCAGGGCGTTTTTCGTCTTTTCCATTTTGTCCACAACTATAAGTCAATAATATCAGTGTGAATGTATAGATTCCTAGCTTGAATTTGTGTATCATTGTACTTCTAATCTAATGGTTATGCGCAAACTTATATTAATTTTAATGATTGGCTTCTTTTTACCTGTTTTAACGAAGGCACAAGATCAGAAATTTCATTTCGGTTTTAAAATCACACCCAGTTTGGCGTGGATAAAACCAGATACAAAGAGCCTTGAACGTGAAGGTTACCGCTTAGGCTTTACCTATGGGGTTCAAACCGAATTTCGCTTAGCCGATAATTATGCATTGGCTACAGGAGCCCAAATGTCTTATAGAGGCGGAAAGCTCAAATCCGACACAGGCGTTGATAGCGTTCCAGACCAATCGGTTATCTATAATGTGCAGTATGTTGAAATTCCAATTTGTTTAAAAATGTTAACGAATCAATTCAATAAGATTCGTTATTATGGACAATTTGGTTTCGCTCCCGGTATGCGAATTCGTGCATTAAAGAATGATGGAAAAGAGGATAAATTGAGTGCCAAGGATGAAATTAATTTTATGAATGTAAATATGATCATTGCCGCTGGTCTCGAGTATGAAATTAGTGGTTCTACCGTAGCTTTCGGTGGAATTGAATTTAATAATGGATTTGTGGATATGATAGACGGAGGTGGTAAAGCTTTTACCAATTTCTTAGGATTAAATATCGGCATATTGTTCTGATAATTAATAGATAAAATATACTATACTGTGTACTACACAGGCATCATTTTAGCCGAAATCATAAAAGATTTCGGCTTTTTTAATGCCTTTTCTATTTCCGTACCTTTGCACCGATGAAAATTGCGCTCTCCCAGCTGAATTTCCGAATTGGTAATTTTACGTATAATACGTCGCGTATCGTTGACGAAATTGAAAAAGCCGAAAAGGATCAAGTGGATCTACTCGTTTTTGCCGAATTAGCCGTATGTGGATATCCACCTCTCGATTTTCTCGACTATTCCCATTTTATCGACCGATGCAGTGATAGTATTCGAAATATTGCAGCACATTGTAATAATTTAACAGTCATAATAGGAGCACCTGCATTTAATGCAGATCCTAAAGGAAAAAATCTGTTTAATTCTGCCTATGTCTTGTCAGAAGGTAAGGTGCAACAAATTGTACATAAAACGCTGCTACCTACCTATGACGTCTTTGATGAATATCGATGGTTTGAGTCGAATCGTGAATTTAAATGTGTCGAAATAAAAGGAGTTCGTATAGCCCTCACCGTTTGTGAAGATCTTTGGAATATTGACGAAGATCCGCTCTACACTTTTTGGCCGATGAAAGAATTGATTCAACAGAAACCTCAACTGATGATCAATATTGCCGCTTCCCCTTTTTGCGATCAACACGCAGAAAATCGAAAAGCAATTTTAATAAAGAATGTAAAAGAATATCATCTACCACTCTTATATGTTAATCATGTAGGCGCTCAAACTGATTTGTTGTTTGATGGCGGATCGATGTTTATTGATGCAAATGGAAATGTTCAGCATGAGCTCCTCTATTTTCAGGAAGATTATGTTGCTTGTGATTTTAATTCAGTAACACAAAAATTTTCAAATCTAAATAGTAAATTTCCTACATCCAGTCCATCAGATAGAATCGAAAGGATTTATCAAGGATTGGTAATGGGAATTCATGATTATTTTGAAAAGATGGGTTTTGCAAAAGCCATCCTCGGACTTAGTGGCGGAATTGATTCTGCATTGGTTTTAGCATTGGCTTGTGATGCATTAGGTCCTAAAAATGTACATGCCGTCTTAATGCCTTCCGAATTTTCTAGCGATCATTCCGTCAGTGATTCGGAAAAGATGGCAGAGAGAATAGGTTGCACTCATGAAATTATGCCAATTGCACCAATGTATGATTCGTTTTTAAATGCGCTGAAATCGGATTTTGCAGGTACAACCTTTAATGTAGCTGAAGAAAATATTCAAGCACGCATACGAGGATTAATTCTAATGGCACTTTCTAATAAGTTTGGATATATCCTCTTAAACACTAGTAATAAAAGCGAACTCGCTGTAGGCTATGGAACGTTGTATGGCGATATGTGCGGTGGCTTGTCTGTCATTGGCGATCTTTATAAGATGGATGTATATGCGCTATCTAAATTTGTCAATAGAGATCATGAAATCATCCCGTATTCAATCATCACAAAAGCACCTTCTGCAGAATTACGCCCCGGTCAATTTGATAGCGACTCTCTACCTCCTTACGAATTATTAGATGCCATTTTACATCGTTACATTGAACAACAAAAAGGTCCAGACAAAATTATTAAAGATGGTTTCGACGAAGCGCTCGTTTACCGCATTTTGAAAATGGTAAATAATAATGAATGGAAAAGATTTCAGTTCGCACCCGTCTTACGCGTTACTTCAAAAGCATTTGGCAGAGGCAGAAGAATGCCGCTCGTAGCAAAATACCTCGGATAGAATAGGAGTTAGGAGAATCGGAGAGAGGGAGAGCGGGAGAATAGGGGTGTTCACTACCTGAGACACCTTCTCGATCAAATTAATAATCTAGATACCTGCTAATTTATTAAGTAAAAGGTTTCCCAATGACTTCTGAGCGC
>JANOPQ010000199.1:0-12541 GCA_031421935.1 Bacteroidota bacterium
CGTCTGGTCAAAAACTGAAATATTTTCAGTTTTTGACCAGACGGACTATGATAGCGGGGTGTATCATTGTAGCTACGCATTGAAATGCGTAGCTAATGACATGGCGGGGTTATCTAAATATAGCTACGCATTGAAATTCAAGGCTACAAAAATAGCGGGGTTATCTAATTTTAGCTACGCATTGAAATGCGTAGCTACTAACATGGCGGGGTTATCTATATGTAGCTAAGCATTGAAATGCGTAGCTGCTTACACGGTAGGGTTATCTAAATGTAGAGCGCATTGAAATGCATAGCTACTAACATGGTAGGGTTATCTAAATGTAGAGCGCATTGAAATGCGTAGCTACTAACATGGTAGGGTTATCTAAATGTAGAGCGCATTGAAATGCGTAGCTGCTGACACGAATATATAATTTCAGCAGACATTAATTAATAATTGGCAATTTGGGAATAGAATCCAACACAGTAGAATCGGGAGCAACGAATATATTCATTGCAGGGCCGGTTAACTGAATATTCACTTTAAGGCAGTCTGCTTCGAGCTGTGCAATCTTTTCTCGTATCACAAGGCGATTACTCACCAACTTCATGAAGTTCGCTACATAAGGCTTTAAATTGCCTTGCGGATCAAAACGATATCGATATTGTTTCGGACTAGGAATGAGGCTCGCTAAGAAAATACTTTCCGAAAGCGTTAACTCATCGGGCGATTTATCAAAATAAAAGCGAGAAGCTTCACCAACACCATAAATATTGGGTCCCCACTCAATGATGTTTAAGTATACTTCCAACATTCGTTCCTTTGAAATCAGTCGTTGATGTTCAATTAACCAAACAATCAATACTTCTTCCAATTTACGACTCACCGATTTGTTACGACTCAAGTACACATTTTTTACTAATTGCATACTGATGGTAGAACCACCGCGCGCAAATCGTTTTTCTTTAATATTGGTAGCAATCGACTCTCTGAATGATTCCATCACAAATCCACCATGATTCATAAAACTAGGATCTTCTGCGGTAAGCACTGAATTGATCAAGTAAGGTGAAATAAAATTGAATGGTGTGTAATATGGATTTTCGGGTCCGACAGAAAAACTTCGTATCGCTCGATCACCATCCATGGCGATAAAATTAAAAGGTGATACAATCTTACTGAAATTCTCTGTGCCATAACTTATAATTTGAAACTTATTCTTTTGCAAAGAAGAATTAAAAACAATTTGAGATGGTTCTTCGAGGGGAATTACACAATTCAAATCATACTTCAATTCTCCTTTGGCTTTAAATCCATCAAACGTATAAAACATGCCCCCGGGCATTGCATCAAAAACTTGCTGTGCATCCATGGTTTCAAATGAAGATTGGATAGCAAATTTCCGAATGGGTTTGCGGGTAAAAGATGTTGAAATGGAAATGGGAAGTTCGTTCAATGTAAATAATGTTCCGGGAGCGAGTCCTATGCTATCCTTATCAACAAACGCTTTCATTGCAAATTCCATTTTAGGAAAGTGCACATCTTTAGGAGATATCCTCCAATGACTCACTAAGAGTGAATGCATACTAAAATTTCCAGTGACATCGAGTCGGCCATTTACCTCGGTGGCTTTCAACTTCACATTCGCCGAATCAAAACAAACTTTAAACCCATCTACCAAATCCACAAACGGCAATGCATAACTTTCGCCGCGCGTGCGTTTTACACGAAAGTCATAAGCGCTATTTGCAGCATCGGCAGTTCCGTTTACAATCCACAAGTTTACTCCTTCCTTCGAAGCGGTAATCACACTCGATTGAAAGATGGATCCATCAAAAAACAATTCAGGAATATTTACATACTCATTCACACTTCCCCTTTGATAGCTCACTTTAAATTGACGAAAAGTAATTTTCTCATTAAATACATCATTGATTTTTTCCAACACACTCATGAATCTTTCTCTATAATCGGAAGTATTTTCATTTTGAAGCGAATCGGCATCAGGCGCTTTTTCTCTTTGCTTCAAAAAAGAAAAATTATCAGAAGTTTCTCGCTTCACTAAACTCAAGTGTGAAGTATCAATCACGAGTTCTCTAAATCCAACTTTAAGTCGAATTAACTTAGCAACATTAATTCTTGCATACACATTCTTCACCGTAAACAAAGTATCACCGTTAGCTGGCACTAAGGAAACATCACTAAAATAAATATCTCGGATGCCCGTAAAACCAGCATCCTTAATTTTTAAATCAACATCAAATTTTTCCTTAAACTTTTCCTTTGCTTTACGAACTACAAAATCAAGAAGCGGTTGGCGCAACAAAAGCATAGTTGCAATCAGCAATAATACTGATATAATAAGAATGAAAATCCATGACTTAGACCTGCTCACTATAATTTCGCTTTTCGAGATAGATATTTCACGAAAATACTAAAGCTAATGAACATACAGTCTGATCAGAAATCAAAATTTTAAGAATGAATAAAAAAAGGCTCCTTTCGAGAAAGAAGCCTTTTTACTATTTTATAATTAATCTTAGTTTACTGCAATTTTCACTAAGTCAACCATTCCGTATCCTTGCTCGCTCAATGCACCTACACCTGATTCCCAAATGAACTTTTGTACATCTGGATGCGCATGTAATGTGAAAGGTAACAAGTAACCCATCATTGTACTTCCATCAGCAGCGCGATAGTAACGAGCGAATTTCTTACCTGTTTCATTCAACTTCTGAACATATTCATGATCAGGTTGCGCATCGAACTCAGCGAAATTATTAAGATCGCCTTCAGAGAATCCAGCACGCTCCATACGATCTAATGTTTGCTCGTAAAGAATATCTGAAAATTCTTGTGAAGTTGGATCAATTGTGATTTGACTTTTTTCTGGATCTTTTGCAGGATCTACTAAAATCATTGGACTGATACACAGATAACGCATCTTCGTATTGAATTCTGGATCTGTGATCATCTCATGACTTCTAGGCATTAAGTTCATTTTTCCTACAGCCAAATAAGGCATTTCGAAAATTTTAGAAACTAATTGCTCTAATTGTTGTCCGTCTCTAGCAGACAAAACTAACGTCACTTTAGAACTTAAGAAACGCATAAATCCGTTTTGGATTTTTGAAGTGCCTTTCAAACTTGAAAAATTGAAAAGATTACGATCACCTCCAAAAGATTCAATTTGTTGGTAAAGGCTCTCTGCAATTAATGTTTGGTGATGCAAAGGAATTGTGTTCGCCGACATTTGGTCGCGCAAGAATGAGATTTTTACACGCATTTTTTAAAGTTTTTAGATTTTTTTAAAAAACCTGAAAGCGATCACCATGCCAACATAATTTATTCTATATATTTACCTAGTTATCAATCAATAAAGTTTAATTAGGGATAAATTAGGGATATGAAAAAAAGCTTGATTTTTCCAATATTAAGACATTGATTTCCAATATTGGGACATAAAATCCCGAAACAACACGCTCTATTTATTGGATTTACCACTGGCATTATAAAGGATTTCTTTCTCCTCTTTACTCAAACTATCAAAGCCCGACTTATTAATTTTATCGAGCACTTTGTCGATAGCTTCTTGCTTAGAAATAGCTTCTTCAACATAAACCGCATCGGGAATGGGTTTACCTGATCGAACTACAGTCATCTTTGATTTACGTCGACTTCCTTTTTTAAATAGATTACTTAACCAACTTGTAATATCATTTCCTTTTTTAAGTTGCTTAATCATGATATATCCAAACAGCGCACCACCGAGATGAGCAATTTGTCCGCCCGCATTACCCAATGGAATGGAAATAAAATAAATCAAAATAGAAACGAGCGCCACGTATTTCAATTTCACAGGACCAATAAGAATCAACTGCACCGTATAATCAGGAAGTAAAGTAGCAATCCCTACCATCACCGCAATCACGCCTGCAGATGCACCCATGAGATGACTATGGTTTACTTGCTGTGAAAATGCTGGCGAAATATTAAACATAATGAGGTAGGCAAGTCCGCCCGTGATGGCTCCAAGTACATACGTCGTCCACAGTTTTTCATTACCCAAATACTCTGCGAAGAGTGAACCAGTCCAATAAAGAATAAGCATATTAAAAAGAATATGCATAAAGTCGACATGCAAAAACATATACGTCACCATCGACCATGGTTGAAAGATCAACTGACTAAAACTAGCCGGCATACTTAATTTCTCCACTAGAAAATCAAAGATTACAAAATCAGAACCAAGAATAAATAAAAAAGTACGTAAGATCATCAACACTAAAAACAGTCCAATATTTATTGCCAACAACCGATACAAACTGGTTGCTGCGCCAAACTTTGATTTGATATTTTCTAAATTACTCCTCATCTTTTAATCAATAATCACCATAATTCTTGAAACGATTTTTACCCCAATGGCGAATCAAAAAATACCCGAATAACATTCCACCCAGATGTGCAAAATGCGCCACATTATCTCCTGGATTATTCTGAATTCCGCCATACAATTCAAATAAACCATAGAGCAACACAAACCACTTTGCTTTTATTGGAAAAGCAAAATAGATATAAAGCACTGTATTTGGAAACAACATTCCAAAGGCAAGAAGTACTCCGAAAACTGCACCAGAAGCTCCTACCGTCGGAATATCTGCTTTACGTGATACCAACTCTTGTGCAAACGACTTCGCTTCCTGTATCAACTGCGGATCACTGGGCGAATTACTCCATGAACCCAGAAACTCATTCAACACAGAAATATCATCATTCCGCAAATACCCTTGATATTTGGTGACGAGCATTTTAAAATCCATGGGTGTCACATTGTTCAAAAACAAATTGACACTTTCCTGCATATTATGAATATCATACCATGTGAATCCGGTATGAATGAGCGCTGCACCTAAACCCGTAATCATATAATACATCAAAAAACGTTTTGCTCCCCACACATTCTCCAGCACATTTCCGAACATCCACAAGGCAAACATATTTGAAAAGATATGCATCATATTTCCATGCATAAACAAATGCGTGATGAACTGATGCGGAGCAAAATACTGGCTTGTCACAAAATGCAATCCCAAGTATTGGGTCAGCTCCAATCCCAATTTATCCTCAAACACCACGGTGGCGAGAAACATAATCCCATTAATGATTAACAAATTCTTCACAACGGGAGGAAGAATTTGCCACTTCATGGGACGAAATTGTTGTTCTGACATAAATTTCTATTTCTTTATTTAAGATTTATTTTGAATAAGTTCTGCAATTTCATCAGAACGAAGAACACGCAATACAGATTGCCCATTCACACCATAAAAGGGTTGATCACAATGTAATAAATCGATGGCTAGTTGTCGGAGTTCGCGCGATGAATACGATGATTGCTCTCTTGCAATAATACTTTTAGCCATGGAGCGCGCCAAGTTCTCGTGCATCGTGAGTTGTAGTTTATCTTTATTCAATCGATAATTTTCCAACAACAATTGAAGCGTTCTTTCTTCTGATCCAGGATCCAATCCGGAAGGAACACCTTGCAACACGATTGTATTTTGTCCGAACTCCGAAATATCAAAACCAATTTTTCGTAGTTCTTCCATCAACTCACGAATCAATAAAAAATCGTTGGGAGTGAGTACAATTTGCGGTGGGAACAATTGCTGTTGTGTATTTAGTTGCTGACGAGAAAATGCATTTAAGTAACGTTCGTAAACGATTCTCTCGCGAGCTGCAGAAATATCATACAATACCAATCCACGACTAAATGCAGCAATGGCCGATTTAGGGGATACTTGCACAAAACGAAAATCGTCCAGCGATTCAAAAACATTTAATAACTCAACGATTGGACTATCTTCAATTTTCTCATGCATCAACACTTGCTGCGCGGCCACTTCGCGATGATTTTCCAACCATGCTTTTACATCTGTAGAAGATGGACTTGCAGTTCGAAAAGAATGCATTTGGTGAGGCCCACCGCTTGAAAAAGAAGAAGAAGATTTTTCTCGTTCAATGCGGAAAGGATTGTAATTGGGATCTACTTTAATTTGAGGTTGAATGGGAGTATCTCCCAACTTCGACAATGGCAAATCGAAAGCGGGTTCTTTATCAAAATCGAGAGAAGGGGCTACACTGTACTTACCCAACGCTCTCTTCACAGCCGCTCTTAAAATAGCATATACATCCTTGTCGTGTTGAAATTTAATTTCTGTTTTAGTTGGATGAATATTCACATCAATTAAAGCAGGATCTATGTCCAAATTCAACCAATAGGAAGGATAGGAATCTCTAGGAATGAGTGATTCGAAAGCAGCGGAAACGGCATGGTGTAAATAACTGTCTTTGATAAAGCGGCTGTTTACAAAAAAATATTGCTCCCCCCTGTTTTTACGAGCGAACTCTGGTTTTCCAATATATCCTCTGATATTTACAATGCTTGTTTCTTCCTCTACGGGAACCAATCGCTCTTTATAATTATTTCCGAACAATGCCGAAATACGTTGACTATAATTCCCTTCTCTCAAATCAAAAACTTGAGCTTCGTTATGATGCAAAGAGAAATGAACATGTGGATTTGAAAGTGCAATGCGAATAAATTCTTCTTGAATATGACGAGTTTCTACTTGATTTGATTTTAGAAAATTACGACGAGCGGGTACGTTATAAAACAAATTCTTCACCGAGATTGAAGTTCCTTCTTGATAAGCGAATGCATCTTGAGAAACAAAATTTCCTCCATCCATTAACACACGAGTTCCCACTTCTTGTTCACGACGCCTCGACTTCAACTCCACTTGAGCTACCGATGCTATGGACGCTAAGGCTTCCCCTCTGAATCCCATCGTAAACAACGTATACAAATCATCAATATTTCGCAATTTGGAGGTAGCATGTCGATCGAAACACATACGTGCATCGGCTTCGCTCATCCCATTTCCATTATCAATTACTTGAATCAATGTTTTACCAGCATCCAACAAAACTAATTGCACACGTGAAGCGCCTGCATCCACTGCATTCTCCAATAATTCCTTTACTGCAGAAGAGGGGCGCTGGATCACTTCACCCGCTGCAATTTGGTTGGCAACGGTATCAGATAATAAACGAATAATATCAGCCATAAACTTCCACAAAGGTAATACACCCGACTTGCCCAAACCCTCTCAATACAAAATTTAAATAGGTCAAAACATGCATTTTATGAATTATGATTTTATGTTATGCTATTCCTCTTGGTCAAAAAGGCTGTGCTATGCCCTCATAAAGCTAACACTTAAACGCTGCGACCGCTGCGACCCCGCTGCGAACGCTGCGCCTGCCTGCCGGTAGGCAGGTTTAAATTTTTGATCTAGGTTGGATAGGCCACACGAATATGATAAATACTCGTCAGCATTTTCTTAAATATTTTTTTAATATTCGTAATATCTCTAAAAGTGATATCACAATTTTCGAATTGTCCAGAATCAATTTGTTTGTTGATGATTTTCTCGACGATCTCATCAATTGAATCTTGATCATGCACAGTAAGACTATGCGCCGCTGCTTCCACTGAATCGGCCATCATCAACACCGCAGTTTCTTTAGAAAATGGTCGCGGTCCGGGATAACGAAAATCGTCTTCATTGGGAATTTGATCTGGAAAACTTTTAACGTAGTTAATATAAAAATACTGCACCAACATCGTTCCATGATGAGTTCGAATAAAATCGATGATCACATCTGGCAAATTAAACTTACGAGCTTTCTCAATTCCTTTTATTACGTGACTAATAATGATAGATGCACTTTCATCAAATGAAAGTTCATCGTGAGGATTCATTTGCGTACTTTGATTTTCGATAAAGTACATCGGCATATCCATCTTACCAATATCATGATACAATGCACCTACGCGAACAAGTAATGAGTTCCCTCCTATTTTATAGATAGCAGATTCTGCAAGGTTGGCTACTTGCAATGAATGCTGAAATGTTCCAGGAGCTTTTGTACTTAAATCGCGAAGCAGTTCGCTATTAAAATCAGTTAACTCCATCAAAGTGAAATCGGAAGTAACTCTGAACGTTTTTTCGATGAAGAAGATCAAGGGATAACTCAACAAAGTCAACAAACAATTACCCATTAACCAAGCAATATGCATGGGATTCAACTCCAAAATTGTTCCTTCATTTAGAAGTGAAAGTCCGATATAAGAAACAAAGTAACTTGCAAAAATTAAAGTAACAGCAATAAATAACTGTGAACGCTTTCTCATATTCACAATACTAAAAATAGAAACCATTCCTGCAATAATCTGCATAAACACAAAATCGAATCCGCTGGGGGCAATGGTTCCAAGAATTAACATGGAGAGTACGTGAACAAATAGCGCGGTGCGTGTATCGAAAAATGCACGAGTGACTAGAGGCAAAATACAAAGAGGAACCAGCAACATACTAATCTTATTACTTGCAAGAAGCAATGTATAAATAGCACTTGTTGCTACAATCAACAGAAACAACAGTGTAATTTTTCTACTGTCCAATAAAATATCGCGACGCAAGATCCAAAGAAATGTTAAAAGAATAGTTACTGCTAACATCACTAACAAAAGATAACCAAGATAGAGCCATGGCAAGGAGGAATCCAACGCATCTTCTCCTTTAAATGCTTTTCTTAGCGAGCTCAATTTTTCAAAAATATCCGCATCGACTACTTGACCGCGGCGAACAATTAAACTCCCTTCAGAAACTTCACCTCGCACGGCGCTCATCGATTTCAAATAATCTTTGGTGAACTGCTTAGTCATCTCCTCCTCAAAAAATAAATTGGGTTGGATAGCAGTTTCCAATGCAGAAAACACTTTATCAACTTTACTTAACCCATTTCGATCTAACTCTGTTTGGCAAACGTCAAGGGCTTCCGCAATAGAATAATGTAAACTTCTTTCACTGGGTTTCCAGGATCCGTTTTTAATAATTCGTACATGCTGATCCTTCTTAGGAAGTGAATGCTTCACTCCTGAAAAAACACCTTTCTGATAGATCGAATGAATCAATTCAATACCCAACGACTTTTCTTGTGGAGTTGCTTCGCCCAGCTTACCAATAAAATCTTTTATGGCGATGGAATGAATGGCAGTATCAACAGAATAAAAAAGTGGAGCATTATGAATTAGTTCTTCCTTTTCCTCATCAATCTCATTGGAAGATTTATAAACTGGGAAAGAAAATGGTGCTCTTAACTCTTCGTAGGTCCATGTTTGACCTAAACGATAATCATACTTAAAACGAACTTGCTGTGGAAGGAATGATGTGATGACAAGAATTGATACGGTTACCAGTACAATTCGATAGTATAAGTCGTGCTTATTACTGACGGCAATAAATAGCTTGCGTAAATTCATTCCTTGCAAAAGTAATTATTAAATAGATAAAGAAAAGCAAGTGAAACCTATTCCCTACCACTCGCTGACAAAAAAATCAACTCTTACAACATCAAAAAGAAAAAAAGAAACAAACCTATAAGCCGGGTTCTGTCCCCACTTTCGTGGTTCTTGTCATTTATCTGCGATGACACTCACGCATCACCTGAATCAGCCTACCCATTGAGGTGCCCTTTGCAAGCAAAGAAGCATAGACGAGCCGCCTAATTCCTCAACCTATTTGGCTTTTCAGCCCACAAGGTTTTCCAGCATGGACTATCGCTAGCCAAGCTGTGAGCTCTTACCTCACATTTTCACCTTTACCAACCATAGCCTTGGCAACGGTTGGCCGTATAATTTTCTGTGGCACTTTCTGTTCCTCTCAAGTTTCCTCAAAAGGACCTTCCCGTTAGGAAGTGTGGCGCCCTTTGCTGCCCGGACTTTCCTCCCCTCGTTTTATCGAGAAGCGACAAGACAGTTTGTTTCGATGCAAAGATAGGGCATCCATTCAAAAGAGGCGATAGATTTAAATCAATAATTATTTAATGGATTTTTTTAAAGGCGATTGGTAATTTTAGCAATGATTTACTTTGAAATCAATTATTCACTATTGTGTAATACGCAACCAATTTTTAATCAAAACCTTTCCATAAGGTGTGAGTATGGATTCAGGATGGAATTGCATGCCATAGACTGGAAACTTAATATGCTTTAAAATCATAATGTTTTGATCATTGTCTACTGCCAACACTTCTAGTTCCGGACTCCAATTATTTTCATCAGGCACCCAACTGTGGTAACGACCTGCAACAAAACTTTCGGGTATAGAATTAAAAAGTGGATTTTCCCTTTTCAAAATATTTACTTCCCTTGGAATTCCATGCAACACTTGTTGCAACGGCTTTAAACCTCCATCAAATGCCAAAGCTATCGCTTGATGTCCTAAACAAACACCCAACATGGGTTTTGAAGGTGCATACATTTTTATCAATGGAATTAAAATTCCTGCCTCTTCTGGTAATCCAGGGCCTGGCGACAAAACAATTCGATCGAAGCGGCTTACTTCTTCCAACGAAATTTCATCATTCCTATAAACCGCGATCTCTTGTCCAGTCAATTCGGCAAGATATTGTTGGAGATTATAAGTGAATGAATCGTAATTATCGAGGAGTAATATCATAGCATGGGAAATACTATTTCCCGAGACAAAATTAATAGAAAATAAAGGCAAGAAAAGGTCAAAAGGAAAAGTCTTTCGATATTCCAATCAATTTATCACCTTTGTCGACAAATCACACCATGAAAAAGATCATTGAAACTTCGCAAGCTCCAGCACCTATTGGACCTTATTCTCAAGCCGTACAAGTGGGCAACCTTTTATATGTTTCCGGACAAATAGCCATTGTTCCTGCCACAGGTGAACTTTTGTTAAACACTATTGAAGAAGAAACGCATCAAGTCATGAAAAACATTGGTGCCATTTTAAAAGAAGCCAATACTGATTACAGCAAAATCATCAAGACCAGTATCTTTTTAAAAGATATGAACGACTTTGCAAAAGTGAATGGCGTATATGGCGGATATTTTACGTCTGATTTTCCAGCTCGTGAAACCGTTCAGGTAAGTGCGTTGCCTAAATTTGTGAATGTAGAAATCACGGTGATTGCCATGGTGTAGTTATACCAATTGCAAGAATATTTTACCAGTCTAAATTCGTCCAAGCGGTGAACAACTCACGAGCGAAAGGATCGGCGTCTTCAATTTTCACAATTTGCAAGGAATCAAACCAAGCAGTTGAAGATTTATTTAAGGTTACATGCTTTTCCTTTTTCTGACTAAAGATAGTGAGAGTTGTACTTCCCTCCTTTAGTGCGCAGAGCTCATTCAAATTCCCTTCTACCTTCCAACCATTGCAAGAACTAATTTCATCATCCTTAGCAATCCCTGCAATTTCTGCTGGTGAGCTTGGCAATACCGTAAGCACTTTCGTGATGCCACCTTCCACAATAACTCTTAATCCGTATAGTTGCTCGTGTATCTTTTTAGATGGGTTTGTCGACAACCAACAACCAACGGTAGGCAATAAATCTTGCAACATCTCTTCGTAAGATTTTCGCGAATGAATTGCCTGATTAAAAATTTCTTCAACACCTTTATCACTAAGTGAAATTGCCAATCTTAAAATATCAGATTCGCGATAACCATTTTCATTGGTAGAAAAATCGTTAAAGAGATGAACATATAAATCATCAAGCGAATTTTTTCCTTTACTAGATCGCCGAATGTATAAGTCTAACATCAGTGCTACTACACAACCTTCATCATAGATCGATGTTTTGCGAGCGGGAACACCCGGAACATATCCATCCAACCAAGTATCGAAACTACTCTCAGCAACAGAGCTTTTAAAACGACCGTAATTATCCTTATGCTTTTGGATACGTTGATTTAATTCTGAAAAAAACTCATGCGTATTAAAAAATTTACTTCGCGCTAAAAATAAATCGCCATAATAGGTGGTAAATCCTTCGTAAACCCATCCTAAGCGACTATAATTTTCTTTAGTATAATCATACTTTACAAAATCGTGTGGACGCAATGTTTTCACATTCCATGCGTGAAACAATTCGTGGGAAGCCACACCCATCAAATCCGAATACATCTCCTTATTCATCAGTTGATAGCCGGGTCCTAACGCTAAAACCGTACTGGCTTTATGCTCTACACCGTGGTAAAAACGATACGGCAATAACAAAACTAAGAAGTGATACTCCGCAACAGGAAATGATTTCATCATATCAAGTTGAACACGAGTGAATGCTTCAAAATCGTTAATAATTCTTGTCCAGTCGGGCTGACATTCTCCATACAACCAAATATGAAATTGATAATCATTCACCGAATAACTACGATGTTGCAATGATTTAGCAGCGAAAAAAGGAGCATCTAATAATTCATCTAAATTTTCGGCACGTAAAACATTATTCTCTACTTCGGGAAGAGAACAAGCGATTTGATAATCGGAAGGAATTTGCAGGTGAAGAAAATAAGGTTCATTCGCTTCGATGGGATCATACAAAATACAATGCACGGGATTCAAATAAAGAAAATCGTTATCGAGCCAACACGCGCCGGCATCTGGTTGTGCGG
>JANOPQ010000200.1:0-11000 GCA_031421935.1 Bacteroidota bacterium
GGATCAATTATATTTCCGCCATAATTAAATTTAGTAACTTAGGACTTGCAGCTAGATAATATTACAATATTTATGTAGAAAGACTAAAGTAAAATCCCTCAATAAAATCGTTGATAGCTATCGCGACACCAATTTGCCCCAGAAGTACAGTGCGTTGCACAGACTTCTGGGCGCTGCAATTCAAAAAAGAAAAAGCCCATCATTTACGACGGGCTTTTTGATTTTTAATAATAGTTTCTTTAATATTCGTCTTCGTTGAAGAAGAAATCATCTTTTGTGGGATAATCTGGCCAAATCTCTTCAATATTTTCGTAGGATTCACCTTCGTCTTCTAACTCCTGCAAGTTTTCTATCACTTCCATCGGAGCTCCTGAACGAATGGCATAATCTATCAATTCGTCTTTGGTTGCCGGCCAAGGGGCATCTTCAAGGTGTTGTGCGAGTTCGAGGGTCCAATACATATTTTTAACTGATTAATGCGTTATAACGATAAATCTCCTGAATGGTTTAAGCCTTCATGGAGGGCGCGCAAAAATAACAAAATGAAACTCTAAAAAGCTAAATATTTCAACTATGTTTTTTTCACAATTTTGGGCTCCATGGACTTTCAATCACTTTCATGTTCATTCCGAGGAAACGACTGAGTGTGAAGAGATAATCGGATAGACGATTTAGATACACTATAATCTTTTCATTTACAGGTGATTCCTCGTTTAAGTGGGTTACTAACCGCTCGCATCTACGGCAAACACAACGGGCAATATGCGTAAATGAAACGGTGGTATTTCCTCCTGGTAAAATAAATGATTTTAATTCGGGCAAGAGCGATGTCATTCGATCTATTTCTTTTTCAAGCACTTCAATATCCTCAGATTTAATCTCAGGCAATTTCATTCTTCTTTTCTCTGGATCACTCGCTAAATGAGACCCGATGGTGAATAAACGATCTTGAATCTCTAGCAAGGTGTTGATACTCTGCTTATCAATTTCCTGATCGCGAATTAATCCTATGTATGAATTTAATTCATCAACCGTTCCATAGGCTTCAATTCGGATATGATGCTTTGGAACGCGTGTCCCACCAATGAGGGAAGTTTGACCTGAATCACCTGTTTTCGTGTAAATTTTCATACTCAAGCGTTGATCTGGTTAATAATCGGATTCGGATTTTTTTGGTCCGACTCTACCATTCCATCTTTCAATCGAACAATGCGATGGGCGTGTCGGGCAATATCCTCTTCGTGTGTCACCAAAATTACGGTATTCCCTTTATCGTGGATATCCGCTAATAAAGCCATAATTTCTATTGATGTTTTGGAATCTAAGTTTCCGGTTGGCTCATCGGCAAGAATGATGGCTGGCTTCGTCACCAAAGCTCTAGCAATAGCTACACGTTGACGTTGTCCGCCTGAAAGTTCATTGGGTCGATGCGTTACACGATCACCTAATCCAACGTCTTGAAGCGATTTCAATGCACGTGCTTGACGCTCTTCACGACTCACGCCAGCATAAA
This sequence comes from Bacteroidota bacterium, assembly GCA_031421935.1. GTDB lineage: Bacteria > Bacteroidota > Bacteroidia > AKYH767-A > OLB10 > JAJTFW01. The sequence continues at coordinate 1,514 of JANOPQ010000200.1, forward strand.
CCAAGGGAAGAGCAACATTATCGAGAGCAGTAGAGCGTGGAAGTAAATTAAAAGTTTGAAAAACGAAACCAATTTGCTTGTTACGAATTTCCGCTAGCTGATTATCGCTAAGTCGGGAAACGTCAATATTGTTGAGTTGATACTCACCACCGGAAGGTGTATCGAGACAACCCAATACATTCATCAATGTAGATTTTCCAGATCCCGATGATCCCATCAATGCCACATATTCATTCTTAGCAATAGAAAGTGTAATGGAACGCAATGCATAAATGGTTTCTAATCCGACTTTATAAACTCTGGAAATATTTTTTACCTGAATTATGTTATCCACTCTGTTGCTTTTTTTCAAAAATAAGAAAGAATGCGATTCGACGGATTCGGGTGAGGGTGAGAATTGAACGATTGAGGTGCAAATTTGAAGTTTCTGGACAAGTTCACCTAAAAAGATTGATTTACTTAATACCGAATTACGAAATTCTCCTTGCTGAGATCCTTACTTACAAACAAAATTCCCATCATGAAAATATCGATACTCAAGCTATAGCGTTTGTCGGCGATGAGTTGCTGCCAAGTTTGGCGCATTTCATCCGACCAATTAATATCATCCAACACAATGATAGCATCCTTACTTAATCTCGGCAAACACATTTCAATGTATTGTAAGGTGGGCTGAAGTTGATGGTGTCCATCTACAAAAAGCAAATCAATTTCAGTTATTTTCTCCAATAATGTTGGCAAAGATTTTTCAAAAGATCCTACTAACAATTCGATTTTATAATGCGGAAACTGATTAAAATTTTCTTGTGCTATACGAGCTGTTTCAGGGCAACCTTCTAACGTAAAAACTTTGGCAGATGAATTTCCCGCCGCTTGATAGAGTGCAGAAATACCGAGTGAAGTTCCCAGTTCAACGATAGTTAATGGTTTTAAATAATTGACCAACCGAAACAATATGCGCGCATAACGGGGAGGTTTAGACGCATTTTTAACTATGTAAGAAACTGATAATTCATTGAATACTTGGCCTCCAAAACCAGCTCCAAAGTCTAAGACTTTAATTTTACGTCTATCATTTTTTAAGCTATTTCGTAACTTTTCGATGGGCTTAAGGAGATCATATTTACGATCACGTTTAAAAACATACTCGTTTAATTGATAGGCAAAAGGTGCTTGTAACCCATGACGATTGGTCGCTTTTAGATAATAGCTGCAAAAACGATAAACGAAAGAAAGGGTGGAGCCTAGTTTCATGAAGAGCACAAAGATCGTTCAAAAAAGCAAATGCCAATATTCACAATACAAAATTCAAGCATTCGACTCACAATTAGTTAGGTTTGGATGCTCCTTACGATAGATACTATTTTGTGTTGCTTCCAAGCTTCAATATAGCAACTACTGAAATATCTTCATCAATCAACGGCCAATGGATTCCGTAACCAGAAGGAGAAATTTTATAAAAATTCCTTTGAAACTCATCCGCATGTTTTAGTTTTTTAGAAATATCATCCAACGACACTTTGATCTGCTTGCCGTCTATTAACAATAAAAGACTAGATTGATCAAACGAAATATTCTGAATGGTGTGTGAAGTGATCATACTCATTTATTAAAGTTTAAATTCTAAGCTTCAACGATAAGATCAAAGTGTTGGTATATTATCTTCTTAATTTCTCTTTTGGCCCCCGGAGTTAAATTATATTCACAAGCTTCCTTAATTTCTACATCGTCTATTAACAGCCAAAACTTACATTCCATATCACCCTTTTCTGCATGCACGTGAATTGGCTCTAACCCTTCATTCGAATAAAAGAAGAGCCGCCAGCCATAAATGAATAGTATTGTTGGCATATTTAATCAAAGGTAAGAAATAATATCCTTCCCACAACTTGCCTTAAATGTCAAATAGTACGGTAAAAGAGTCATCTTGAGCACCAAACAACTTTAGACAATACCATTTCAACCCTTGACATTAATCTACTTTCAAAAGTTTCACTGCCTTTTTTGATGGGTCATTAGTGAAATACAAAAAATAAAGTCCAGGATCTAGATAAGAAAGATTCCATACTCCAGAGTATGCTACTTGAACTGACTGCCCAAGCATGTCACGCAATTCCAATAAATCATTTTCATGATTCTCCCATTGAATATTCACAAAATCAGTGAAAGGATTAGGAAATAATTCAATACTCTTTGATTCGTCAATCCATTCAGGTGTCGATTGCAAAACATTGCAAGTAGAAAGATTCAACAATGCATTTAATTCATTGCACAAATAATTGTATTGTTGCAATTGGATGGAAGTTAAATTCTGATTAAACAAATTATTTTGTTCAAGTGAATCTGTAGTCAAATCATAAAAACGAGTAGTACCTGAATCAAACTTCATCAGCTTATGTGTTTTTGTTTTCATCGCTTTTGCATCAGTTGGTACGGTGTTTACTCGAAACTGCTCGGTGAAAATCCAATCGCGCACATCGGCGGTATCGTTCCTGATAATTGGATATAAACTTTTACTATCGATGGGCAATTTTGAAGCGGGAATAAAATTTATCCAATTCGAAAATCCTGAAAGATCGAGGATGGTTGCAAACAAATCGGGAGTAGAAACTAACGCATCACTTTGTCGACCCGGGTTTACCACCGACGGACCAGAAATAATCATAGGCACACGAATCCCTGGCTCATACACAGTCCCTTTGGCATGTGTAGAATCAATTATTTGAGCAATGGATCGCTCTTCTCCATTGTCACCCATAAAAATAATGTTCGTGCTATCTCTCAAATTATTTGCATCCAAATACTGAAAAAGTCGACCTAACTCTGAATCCATGGCCTCCACCATTGCTTTAAAGTACTCTTTTGGATTTGCATTGATATGCGCTTGTGTCCCCGACAAATTAGCATAAGAATGCAGATTTGCAGGAGGAAGATGAAATGGTGAGTGTGGTGCATTAAAAGCAACCCATAGAAAAAATGGATTTGAATTAGAGATTGTATCCAACCAATTGATGGCATCATCTATGACTTGGGTAGTTGCGTAATTTGCAACTGTATCTACAACACCATTTTTTATTCGAGTCCAATTAAAATAATCACCGATGGCACCATTAAAATTCCCTGAGTATAAATCGTATCCCATATAATTAGGGAACGAACGTTGAGCTATAGGAGTTGCTGTATGCAAATGCCATTTTCCAACATTTGCCGTTTCATATTGCACAGGAGAAAAGTCGCGCAAGAGTCGGGCTACACTTCTTTCAGCCGTATCCAGTTGTGGTGAACTTGCATTGGTGATTACTTCACCTACACCCGTTCGAAAACCATAGCGACCTGTAAATAAAGCTGCACGAGTTGGAGAACAAACAGGATTTGCCCATGCATTATTAAATTGCACCCCTTGCGCTAATAAACTCCGAATCGTAGGTGTTGGGGTAGTATCTCCAAAATTTGGGTAATAACCTAGATAATCGGTTCCTAAATCATCGGCAATAATGATGATGGTGTTCTTTTGCGCAAGAGTTAATTGAAATGAAAAAACAAATAGCAGGATTATAATTTTTTTCATGGGTTGATGATTGAGATATTTTGGAGTTAATTCCTCAAGTAAAGTTTAATGATGAGTAAACAATCAACCCACATTTTACTCTTCTCTATTTTTCAACTGAGAAAGCAAAATACTTACTGCCAAGACCATCACGACTACAAACAATGCCCATTCTACAGGGATATGATAGAATTTTGAAATCAACATTTTAATTCCCACAAATGAAAGAATGATGGCTAAACCGTATTTCAAATACTTAAATAAATCCATCATACCGCTCAATGCAAAAAACAAAGAACGGAGTCCGAGGATGGCGAAGACATTACTCGTATAAACGATAAATGGATCGCTGCTGATGGACAATACCGCAGGAATTGAATCTACTGCAAAAACTAAATCTGTAAAATCAACAACTACTAAAACAATGAATAAAGGTGTAGCTACCCACTTTAAATTTTCCTTTACGAAGAAATATTTTCCATGATACTTATCGGTAACAGGCAATACCGCCTTACACGCACGCACAAAAATATTTCGATCTAGTTGAGGATCTTCATCGTCTTTTTGAAACAACATCTTGATACCTGTAAAAAGTAAAATACCACCAAAGATGTAAATCATCCAATCGAATTTATCGAACAAAGCAATCCCCACTACAATGAAAGTTCCTCTTAAAATAAGAGCTCCTAAAATTCCCCAAAACAGAACACGATGTTGGTACATCTTCGGAACTTTGAAATAATTAAAGATGACAATAAACACAAACAAATTATCGACACTCAACGACCATTCAATCACATATCCAGTTAAAAATTCAAATGCTTTTACGGGTCCGAACCAATAATATACCAAGCCATTAAACGCCATCGCCAGCGACGACCAAAATGCCACCCATAAAATGGATTCTTTAAAAGTAACTTCCTTTTCCTTTTTGTTTATAATGAGTAAATCAAAAGCCAGCATGGCCAGAATGAACACATTAAATCCAACCCAAAACATACTGTTTTCCATTTTGCAAAAGTAGTAATACTGTTGAATTATTGGTTTAGGTCAATAATATTATTGGAATGATCCAGTTTAAAACTGCCTAAGCTTATACTATTGGACTGTATCATAATTCTATATTTTTCCATGTCTAAGGAGAAAGATAAAGTCCAATCTAAGATTATAAAATTTTAGTCACATAAAAATTACATTTAAACGCAGCGTTAGCAGCGTTTAGGCAGCGGGCGCAGGGCTATTTATTATAAAGAGATGGATCCAACGCTGCCGGATTCCAATGGTTGAGGAAGTCGATGATTTTTTGTTCGCTGTAGCCTTCACCTTCTTCGAGATAGCCTGAGTTTTGTGTGTGTAATCGAGTTCCGTTGGCATCAAGCACTAAAAATACAGGAAAACCAAAACGTTGGGGAAAAGATAAACTGGACAATACTTCCAAATTTTTATTCTCTTTGCTGTAGTTAATATGCAAGAATACAAATCCGCTGTTGATGCTTGAATCTACTTTTGCATTCTCATTTTTAAATTTTTCAAACATCCTGCACCAACGACACCAGTTTCCTCCTACCATGATCAAAACATGTTTGTCGCTTGCCTTTGCTTGTGTAATCGCACTGTTCAGCTCTTCTTTTGCATTCGCTTCCGGATGATAAATGAGGATTGAATCTTTTTGTGCAAAAACAGATGCACTCATCAACACACAAAACAAAAAGGTAAACAGAACGAGTTGACAAGAAGAAAATACTTTATTCGTTTTCATGGATGAAGGATTAATAGATTGAACAAATTACGGAGTCACTTTTTCAATTCGAATTCCACCATCCATAATTCCGGGAAGTGGATCTAAGCGCATGGCTTGAATTAATTCGAAACGATATTCGCCAGGCATTGGGAAACTCACATTGCGTTTAAACAAAATTCGATTGTCCCAAATATCGCCTAATCCATTTCCCAACCACTTACCATCTTTAGAGGCCAACATAATTTCGAGTGTGTCGCGATCTAATTGTCCGTTAGGCAAGGTAGTATTCATGAAAATGAAAATATTGCTGAAAGGATAATGACTAGCATTACGTAAATTGATGTACACATTATGTCCAATTGCTGTGTCCTTAATATTCGCTTGAAAAACCAAAGGTTTCTCTGATGACCAAGCATTCTTATCGATCTTGATGTTTTCTTCGTACACGACGGAAGAGTCACAAGAAACCAACAACATCGACATCCCAAACAAGAAAAGGAAGATCCCCTTTTTCAAACTAGCTGGAAGCTTTGCTTGGAAAGACATACTTCGCTGAAGCTTCGTATGGCAAGACGTTAATGCATGACCGTTAGTAGACTTGAATTTCATTGAAAACAATTATGCGTTATCAGATCCAGGTGCTTTGCGCGGCGGTCTATTTCCAGAAGGTGCAGATGGTGTTACCGAAGGAGCTGGACTTGCAGGTTTAGGAGCAGGGCTCGGACTCGGAGCTTGAACAGGACTCGCAGACTGACTTGGAGCAGGACTTGCAGTTTGATTCGTATTCGTTCCTCCATTTCCTTGCGCAGGCGGCAGACGTTGCGGTCGGTTGCCTTGCTGTTGCGGATGTGGATTCGCACGAGGTGCTTGCTGATTTTGCGCAGGCTGTTGAGGCTTATTTTGTGCAGGTTGATTTTGCACCGGTGATGCTTGTTGCTTCAAAGGCTGTTGTGTTCTTTCCTGCGGCTTGTTCTGATTCTGTTGTGGACGATCTGGTCGCTCTTGTGGTTTGTTACGCTGCGGCGCATTGGATGATGGTTTATTATCTCCTTGACGTTGCGGACGATTTCGTTGTTGTCCTCCACCCTGTTGTTGAGGAGCAGATGCAGAAGAAATACTTTCTGAAGAAGGTTTTGAATCGCCACCTTTTCCTTTTTTCTTTTTCTTCTTCTTGGCACGATCCATACGCGTAAGACTATCTTGTCCTACCACATCATCGTAACCCAAATCATCTTCCTCTTCAATTTCGATAGCACCCGTATCATCAGGTTTTTGACCTAATTTATTCAGAGCAACAATTTCTTTCACACGATCGACACTCAATGGCACCCATTGCTCGGCACCAAAAAATGTTCGCTCATCGCCTTCCTTTGGTTCAGGTTGAATCGCATACCACATGATCCGTTTGAAGATATCTGTTTTACGATGCAATAAATTTCCTTTTCCAGTGAGCAAACGAATATTCGATTCTGGAATATCTCTAACGGCATCTATATACGAATCCAGCTCATAATTGAGACAGCATTTTAATTTACCACATTGTCCGGCAAGTTTAATGGGATTCAGACTCAAATTTTGATAGCGTGCTGCACTTGTCGAAACCACTTTAAAATCGGTGAGCCATGTAGAGCAACACAACTCGCGACCACAAGAACCAATTCCGCCTAAGCGAGCTGCTTCTTGACGCATACCAATTTGGCGCATCTCAACGCGAATTTTATACGTGTCTGCTAAACGCTTTATCAATTCACGAAAATCGACACGATCATCGGCGGTATAAAAGAAAGTGGCTTTCTTACCATCTCCTTGATATTCCACATCCGAAATTTTCATTTTGAGTCCGAGTGCAAGTGCTGTAGTACGCGAGCCATGCATCGTCGTAAATTCCAACTCCTTTACTTCTTTCCACTTCTCCACATCCGGTTGCTTCGCCGAACGATAAAGTTGTTTTATCTCGTGTGAGTCTTCGGCTACGTTACGTTTTCTCAATTGAAAGCGCACGAGCTCACCCACTAAACTTACTTCCCCGATATCATGACCGGGACTACCTTCTACGGCCACCATTTCCCCGACTTGCAACTCGAGGTTATTTATATTCCGGAAAAATTCTTTACGACTTCCTTTAAATCTCACTTCCACAATATCGAAAGGCTTGTGCCCTTCAGGAAGATACATATCAGAAAGCCAATTATAAACGTTCAATTTATTGCAACCACCCGTTCCGCATGTTCCATTGCTTTGACAGCCTGAAGGGGTTCCGGTACTGGTGGCAGTTGAACAAGAGCTACATCCCATAGATTGCTATTTTTTTCAATTGCCTTAACACTTCTAATGACATCGAAACAACGAAGTCACTTACTTAATCTGAAGAATTCGAGAAATCTTCAAGGACAAATCTAAGAATAAGATCTTAGTCGAGGCGTTTCTTTCTAAATGATATGAGGCTTCCGACAATTCGGTGCTAAATGCATCAATATTATTAACGTTTACAAAAGGCAAAAACTTCTGAACAGCAACACGTTGAGTAGCCTCTAGCTTCACTAGAGGTCCATCAGCTAAATTTACTATTAAGCACTCTCTTAACACACGGAGGCAAGCACCCAGAAATTGCTTTTGATGTTCTTTATTCTCTGCTGCCATCCCATCTACCCAAGAAAGGAGCTTATCCATGGTCTTCAAAGGACTGAAACATAGGCGCATCCAATTTATGAACGCTTCTTCATGGCTCCCTGAACCCTTATCGTGCTCCGCCATTTCCATCGCATCGGAAAAGTTACCATCAGCAAGTCGGGCGATGTCTAAAGCTTCTGCACGGCCTATTTCATAATCGCTCATGATCCGTTCGGCCACCTCTTCTTCTTGTAAAAGCTGCAGTTTCACCAATTGGGTTCGACTCACAATCGTCGACAATAATTGATCGCGGGCTTCGGAGGCTAAGATAAACAGTGTATCTTGAGTAGGCTCTTCTAAACTTTTTAGAAGTGCGTTTGCAGCATTTGGATGCATTTTCTCGGGCATCCAAATAATGATCACTTTGAACTTTCCCTCGAAGGCTTTTAGATTTATTTTATGAATAATTTTTTGTGCTTCTTCGGTAGGAATAATTCCTTGCTTATTCTTTGCATCGCCGGTTGATATATAATCCACCCATTGATTCAAACTTGCATACGGATTATCGACATAGAGCTTTCGCCACTCACGAATATAATCCACCGAGGTAGGATCTTTTATTCCAGCACCTTTTACGATTGGATACACAAAATGAATATCGGGGTGCTCCATCTTCGTAGCTCTTCTACATGAACCACAGACCCCGCAACTATCATCAACCTGCGGATTTTCACAATTCAAAAACTGCGCAAAGGCACGCGCCAATGGCAACACACCAGAGCCAGGTTGTCCAAAAAACAACAGCGCGTGAGAAACACGGTTTTCGGTGCTGCTGGTGATGAGTTTGGATTTTACTTGAGATTGGCCGATGATGGTCTTGAAGAGCATGATACAAAGCTAATAAAATTGGACTTTATAGGAGAATGAAATTCATGTTCGGGATAGATAATCCAAGCTGCAGGCTTCAAGCTTCAGGAGAGACTACATCCTCTAAAATGACATTTAGCACATCGTTAACGCCTTCACTTTTTCTAATTGATAGTCAATAAATAAGACGAATTAGCTATTTGTAAACGAGTATAAATGTTTATTCTACGAGTAAATGTATTTCACTTTAGATTTTTGCCAAAAAAAACATGTTGAATTTTAAGAAAATGAAAGTTTGGGAAGCGAGTTTTGAATTAGTCGAAATGATTTACAAAACAAGCTTGAAGCTTCCTAGTGAAGAAATGTATAGAATCGCTGATCAAATAAAGAAAACTTCGGTTTCAATATCTTCAAACATTGCCGAAAGTTGCTCGAGTTTATCTGACAAAGACAAAGCAAGGTTTATTGAAATAGCGCTAGGATTGACCTTTGCATTAGAAACACAAATTCTAATTTGCAAACGACTTGATTATTTTAACAACGACGAAAGCGAAACTCTTTTAAATAAAATTTTACTAGTTCAAAAACTGCTTACCTAGCTCTATTCCTTTCACAAACCTTTTTACCATAGTATATAGGCGAACAAAGAATAAAAACCTTAAATATTCTAAATACTAAAAGGTAGTCGCAAAATGCGACCACCTTAAAAATAATTAAAATCA
>JANOPQ010000201.1:0-28920 GCA_031421935.1 Bacteroidota bacterium
TTTTTCAATTAGATAAATTCCATTGCCATCCGTTTGATCGGTTTTGTTTCCAACCTGAACAGTAACATTCGGAATACCTTGTCCATTCTCATCGTTAATTTGTCCTGCAAGTGTGATGGAATAAGTACTCGAAACAGTTGGTGTGTCGTTGTTCTCGTCTTTACTGCATGATCCAATTAAGACTAATGCAATTAAAATAAATTTTGTTAGGTGAGTCTTCATAAGTTGAAAAAATAATTATTATTTCTTTATTGATTGCGAATGCATTTTACATGTAGGGAATTGAGAACTCCAGATTCTTCCATAGATGTATTATTGTCTAGAATAGTAATATTTCCAGAAATTATAACTTCCATCGTGTCCCCGATAGCACCATTTTTAAGAATTGATATAGTTAAGCTCGGATTAAGAGTATCAGCGTTGATGTAATAAATATTACTACCTGAGTAATACTCGAAGTCCAAAACCCAATTAGGAAAGTTTTGAGGGGTATAGGTGCCAGGAATATAGGAAAAGTAATTAGTTATATAGCCTTCAAACTGTTGCTGTGGATTGGAACTATTTCCATTTAATTCCATGATATTGGTAGTTGAATCAAAGAATCCAGTTATTTGTGTTGGATTGGAAAAATTTAAGTTGTGTGTTAGACTCGTTGCTGAGAAGTTAAACAAAAGTCCAGTAGACGAACTGGTGGTGTCACAGATAATTAATGTTCCTAAATCAGTGGAGTCGGGACTGCACATTTGTATATATGAATTACTGTAAGTGGCACCAAGAATGCTTGCAGATAAAACATTAGAGCCGCACGGGACGAAAGCATTTATACTTCCACCATTTGGAATAATCATTAAATTACCCATAGAAGAGGTAATAAATACCGATGGATTTATTGCTAAATTATTGCAATCAACAAAATTTACTTTAAGTTTTCCTAATCCTGTGCAACTGAATGTAATATTTGGTACCGTGTAAATTTGGCCAGGAGAAAGTGCTGGAATGTTTATAATGTTGGAATAAATTCCAGCGAAAAGAGCGTTTACAGTGGAGGGTGATCCACTATTAATCAAACCAGAGTAAAATCCATTTTGGTCGGTAAAAATACTTCCAATATTGTTATTAAATATTTTAGCATTTTGAATGGGGTTTCCTTCGCAGTCAAAAACATATCCTTCAATAGTTGCCGCTGCAAATGGTTGATCATAATTCCACCAAGTAAAGTGTTCTACTTGACCCAAGTAATTATTTCCTTGTTTGGTGGCTAAACCTTCTTCGATCCATAAACTTTTGGTTTCATCGAAATACCAAAGTGGAATGGTAGCCGGGGCACCACTTAATTGCCCTGATGCAATGGGTAGTTGGATATTCGCTTTTATTCCGGGTGCTAACTGTAGTGGATTACCGTTGTTGTCGGTGAGTTCCACTCCAATCATTCCAAAACTAACGAGCTTAACAGAACCACCTACACTGTCTTCCGCCATTAAATCAGTACCTTGAACTAGATTTCCGAAATTAGGATTTGTAGTTGTTAGATGCTTTGTTATTACGAGTACATTTCCGCTGAACGGCATACCAGCAGCATTTACAAATGCGTTGGGAGGGAAAAAAACGGTTGCTCCCGTATTGGAGACTGTGCCACCTGCCGAACTTGAAACAAAGGCTGCTGGCGATTTTGTTGGCATTACAAAATTGCAATATTGAACTTTAGAATTGCTTGGAATAAATCCACTCGAACGATTCCAATATCCAGTCTTTGTTGCTTTCACAACCGCCCGCGATTTATTGACACTTGCTTTTTCAATAAGATAAATTCCGTTACCATCCGTTTGATCGATTTTGTTTCCAACCTGAACAGTAACATTGGGGATACCTTGTCCATTTTCATCATTAATTTGTCCAGCAATTGTGATGGAATAAGTATTCGAAACACTTGGTGTATCGTTATTACTTTCATCCTTGCTACATGATCCAATTAAGATTAAAGCAAATAAAATAAATTTTGTTAGGTGAGTTTTCATAGGTAGCATGGATTTAAAATAATTTATTTTATTGTTTGCGAGTGTAAATTACTAGTAAAGAGCATTGAACTATGTTCAACCAATTCATTTTAATGTAACGGCAGTTACTCGGTTATAAGATGAGTATATGGAATTTGTTGCTGAATCAAATTCTTCTAAAGATAGATTGTATTTAGATAAAATAGATGATGGCGTGTACGATTAATGTAAAATTGATATAATAGCCCTGAGGGTGTGTATTAGTGAACAAATAAGTATAGTTCCTGACTCAATTGAATTAGGAATAACACCCTTGTGTATATGCATTCACGTATGGTAAACCGAAATGGTTTACTGCCAACTTTAATCATTTCGATAAATATCAAAAGTTCCAGATAATGTTCCAATCAATGCCGTGGCTCCACCAGGCATCCATACAGGACCGCTAAATGATCCCGTTATATTACCTCCAGGTCCCGAAGCATTCGTAATAGTTGTGGAGCCTCCTGGACCAGCACCAGAGGGTTGAATATAATATTGGGTATCGTAATATAGAAAACCGCCCAAATAAGTATCAATCCCGTTCCAAGGGTAGACTCCAGTGCTGTAAGTTGGAATACTAATGTTAAAGTTGTATTGGCCTAGGCTTGCACTATCTGTATAAGTACATATTATTTCATAATGCCCAGAAGTAGAATTTAAAGTGCAATGGCTTACCTCCAACGTGAAAGGGTAGTTAGTTAACATCCAGTTATTAAATGTGAGTCGAACTTTATTATTTAATGGAGATGTATTACAAAGGGAAAGTTGTCCAACGTTAATAGAAGTATTACCTCCCATGTTAGTATTTATCGAGGTATTTTGTAATCCGTTGAAAGCAATTATTTGTATGTTATTTGCACCAACATTTCCCAATGAGAATTGGAAATTTCCATTCGGTGTATATCGATAATTGATGACTTGATTATTTACAATAACTATTAAAGTAGCTGATATTGCTTGCCCACTGCAATTAGTTACTGACCCTGAAATGAAATTGCAATTGACATTGGTAAAGTTTAAGTCTGGAGCAATAAAACTAGGTTGAGGACTAATAGGTGGTAAGTTTATTACCGCTGTACTATCAAATGTATAGCCATTAGAGTGTATTGATTGTAATGTTAGATTAGTATTTGGTGGAACAACACTTGACCAAGTGCCACTTTGATAAGTATAATCAGCCCATAACCCATTAATAAGTACCCAAGAATTTCCCAACAATAATGGTTGACAGTCATATACATTTCCAGATATTGGAATTCCATTCGGTAAATTATATGACCACCAAGTAAAATGACTTACTTCTCCACTATAATTACTACCATTAAAAATTGCAGTTCCTTCTTCTTCCCAAATCGCAGTTACTTCATTAAAATGCCAAAGTGGAATACTTGGTGTAGCAATAGCTAATTGCGAAGAATGAACAGGTAAACTGATGGTTGCTTTTTTTCCGCTTTTTAATTTTATTTCGTTTCCGCTTCCATCTTTTAATGTAGCTCCAATCATTCCAAAGGAAACTAGATTTTCTAAAGTATTACTTAAGCTTTTTCCTTTAAAATCGGTGCCTGGAGCTTTTAAAGGAAATAGATTCGCACTTCTGGGTAAATGGTTTACTGTAAGAGCTACAGTTCCGGTATAAGAAGTTCCGTCCATTTTTTCAAAAGCATCAAGGGGAAATTGAATGCTCGCTCCATCAATAGTAGTGATGGTTCCACCTGAAATTGCATTAACAGAATGTGTGTTCGTGGAAGTGTACAAACATAAACTGGAGGAAGAAGTGCCTCCTGACTTTGGCTTGAATGTGCCAACTTGATCCCAGTATCCTGCTTTCTTAACTGTAATAAGACTTCTGCTTTTTACCACAGTTGCATCTTCAATCACATAAATTCCCCAGAGGTTGGTCGAGGCTGTTTTATTCCCGATATATACATCAGCCCCCGAAAGACCAGCTCCACTTTCATCAAACACTCTACCAATAATAGTTGTTTTCACCGTGGATGCATTTCCTGACAAATTTTCATTGTTGTCGTCCTTTGAACAAGAATTAGCAAGAAATAAAAATGCAATGAATAAATAGGTTAAAGAATTTTTCATAATAATAGTATTAAAATTGTTTGACTAAATATTTTGTTGATTTCAAATCAATCAACCTGCACAAAACGATAAACACCACTTCGATTATTTTTAGTTTGGATGATCACGTTATAAATTCCTTTTGATAAATATCCTTTTTCCCAAATCACTTCTTTTCCTTGACTCTCTTTTGTGCCGATGCGTTGCATGGCTGCATTGTACACTTCTATAGATCGAATTTCTTCTCCACTACGTAAACTAATAATTAATTGCGTGGATTCATTTTTTACTAAAATATTTTCAGCTGCAATTTCACCGATGCCCACTCCAGTAATTATATAAGGTCCTGATGTAGCCACGCAACCCAACGAATCGGTAATAGTAATCGTGTATGTACCATTCGAGAGCGCTGTCCAACTTTGTGCGTTAGCTCCAGTTATAACAGTTCCATTTAAATTCCATTGATAAGAAGAGGCGGTAATGGAAGAAGTCATGGTATTGCCATTTGGAAAAATAATAGGCGCCGTGGTGGTTTGGTTCCACGGAACGAGGGCACTCCAAGTGGTTGAACTAGTAGTTCCATTATTTGCATTCAATGTCTGATCTATTACATTCGTTCCGCTACCGGCATTAAATCTCCAGTAACCTACTAAACCAGTTTCCTGAGCCACATCTAAATGATGCAATCTTTTTGCATTGATTTCAGCCGTGTCCAACGCTCTGTCCCAAACGCGAACTTCATCAATCTGTCCAGCCCAATAACGTGTTTGACCTTGTGTTTGGTCAGAAAGTCTACCTATTCTAATAGGATAAGCCAATCCTTGTATCATACCAAATGGGAGAGGGGTTGCTCCCTGTTGTACACCGTTGATGAATACACGTACCGAATCTCCATCATATGTTCCTGCTACATGATACCAAGTATTGATGGACATAGCCCCAGGTAAACTAATAGCAGTTATCCATGAAATGGATGTCCCTAAAGAATCTTTCCCACAAACCGAGAAATTAAGTTGTCCGTTATTACCGGCTCTTAAAACATAGCCTTGTTCGCCCAAACTCCAGCTGTGTTTGCAGAGAATGGTGCCATCAAAATTGTTGATTGCCCAACTAGTAGCTCTAATCCAAGCCTCTACTGTGATGGCATTAGCAGGAGCTAAATTCACATCTGTAGTGAAATTTACAGAGGCTGCAGCGAAGTTTAAAGAGTTTGTGTTAGGTAAACAAGGCTGTGCATCAATATAGTGATTTAGCCCAATAAATAGAAGTAATGTGGATAGTAAACGCATGGTAGTTAATTTTATACTACGAATGTATGTTTTTTTAGTATACCATCAAATTTTCTATAAAACAATTCGGGTAGTTGTACGTTTTGTCAAGTATCTTTGCATTTGTATGACGTTAGAAAGCCTCGCCGGACTGTATTGTAATAGCCTAACCCGTTATGATCGTTTGTTAACTCGTGAAGTGATGTTAGGAGACGTTGGCTTAGGTGGGACTAATCCGATTAGGGTGCAAAGTATGACCACCACCGATACGATGGACACTATGGCTACCGTGGAACAATCGATTCGGATGATTGAAGCAGGATGTGAATTTGTACGCATCACCGCTCCAAGTATTAATGAAGCTAAAAATCTCGCGAATATTAAACAGGAATTAGCGAAACGAGGATATAAAACGCCGTTAATTGCCGATATTCATTTTACACCTAATGCTGCCGAAGCCGCTGCACGCATTGTAGAAAAAGTGCGAATTAATCCAGGCAATTTTGCAGATAAGAAGAAGTTTGCGTTTATTGAATATGACGATGCAGCCTATCATGAAGAGCTAGATCGCATCCGAGAACGTTTTATTCCTTTGCTTAAAATTTGCAAAGAGTATGGAACTGCCATGCGCATCGGAACGAATCACGGTTCGTTAAGCGATCGTATCATGAGTCGTTATGGTGATACTGCTCATGGCATGGTAGAATCAGCATTGGAATTTTTACGAATTGCCGAAGGGGAGAATTATCATAATATCGTCCTGAGCATGAAGTCAAGTAATCCGCAGGTGATGGTGCAAGCGTATCGTACACTCATTTACCGAATGCGTGATGAAGGCATGAATTATCCGTTGCATTTAGGAGTGACCGAAGCAGGGGAAGGAGAAGATGGACGAATTAAGTCTGCAGCAGGAATTGGAGCGTTACTGGAAGATGGTATTGGCGACACCGTTAGAGTTTCTTTGACAGAAGATCCAGAATTTGAAATTCCCATTGCAAAAGCGTTGGTGGAAAGATATGCAAAGAGAGCAGCACATGCCTCTATGCCTGATTTTCCTCCTTTGCAGATGGATGCAGACCGAATTGTATTGAATTCAAATGTTGAGTTTGGATTTAAACCTTTTGAGTATGAAAGACGGTCAACATGCGAAGTAAATAATTTTGGTGCGCATCAAGTACCTCGTGTCATCGCCGATTATTCTGAAATAGAAAAGCTTTCTGCTGCATCGTTTTTTCCAGTAGGATATAATTATTCTGTACCTACCGATAAATGGAATTTGAGCGATCAGGCTTGCGATTATATTTATACAGGAGATAGAAATATTGATTTTGAAATACCCGGTACGCTGGGAATTATTGTTGATGCAAAAGCTTGGAAGGAGAAGGATCGTTGTTATCCTTTGTTTTCGTTAGATGGATTTTTATCCGCTGAAAATAAATCGAAGCTGCTTAATTTTATTTCGGTTGAAGCAGATGGAATTGCAGAACTTGTAAAACATCATCAAGTTTTAAAAGATTCGAATGGGGTTGTACTATTATCTACCACAAATGAACATGCGATGCCCGCATTGCGCCAAGCATTTATTTTGATGAAGCAAATGAAGTTGGAGGTTCCTGTAGTCATTCATAGATTTTATGATGGATTAACAGAAGAGCAACTACAATTGCATGCATCAACAGATCTTGGAGCGTTGCTGTTAGATGGGTTTGGCGATGGAGTAATGATTTCGACGAACACATCCATCTCCCCGCAAAAGATAAATAGTTTGGCATTCGGAATTTTACAAGCAGCACGAACGCGTATCAGTAAAACCGAATATATTTCTTGCCCCAGCTGTGGCCGAACGCTTTTTGATCTGCAAGAAACCACAGCAAAAATTCGCACCCGAACCGATCACTTGAAAGGTTTAAAAATTGGAATCATGGGCTGCATCGTAAACGGTCCCGGCGAAATGGCGGATGCCGATTATGGTTATGTAGGATCCGGTCCTGGCAAAATTACTCTCTATAAAGGACGTGAGGTTGTGCGTAAAAGCATTAACACCGATTTAGCTGTGGATGCGTTAATTGATTTAATTAAAGAGCACGGGGATTGGATTGAGAAATAATTCAGAATTAGGAATTCAGTCCCGATAGCTATCGGGATAGGAATTAAGAATTAAGAACCTGCTTGCTGCAGGCAAGTTAAGAATTAATTTGTGGAGCTATTAATGCATCTAAATTATTAGAACTCCCTCTCCCTTGGAGAGGATTGGGGAGAGGCTTTGGTCTAATTAAGAATGCAGTCCCGATAGCTATCGGGATAGGAATTCAGAATTCAGAATCTGCTTGCTGCAGGCAAGTTAAGAATTAATTTGAGGAGCTATTAATACATCTTAATTTGTAAAACACCCTCTCCTGTGGAGAGGTCGCGAAGCTTCGCGAGGGAGAGGCTTGAATTTGATTTGGAGTTATGTCTAGACAGATAATGTCAGAATTTTTTCTGAATGATCATAATTAATCATCATCATCTTATTTAATCAGTGTTCAATGGACATTATTCTATTCGAGTAGTATTTAGATTTTGGAAATTTTCTTCTTGGTTAGATTATTTTTTTTATCAAATAATTTTAAAATATAAAATCCAGCATTCAAAAAATTCAAATTCACTTCTCCTTTTTCAACTTCCTCTTCATACACTTTCCTGCCTTGAACATCAAAAATTTCTAAATGTCCACTTTTATTCAGCCGAATGCTTTCTGTAAACGGATTGGGATACACTTCAAAAGTTTCAGGCTCTAAATTTTCTAGTCCCACAATGTTATTCACCTTCCATGTTTCTCCGGTTCGAGCAGGAATTGAATTGAGTCCTGTGCTGATGTAAATGGTATTATTCCAAACGCAAGAAACATATCCTCTTCTCGCTAATGATGGAATGGGATTGTATGGAATAAATGTATTGTTGGTTAAATCATACATCCATAAATCATCTTTATAAATATTTCCATTCTCATATCCTCCAAAGAACATGATATTATTTCCCATCGGCACTAATTGCGTATAGGCTCTACCGTTATTGGGGAAGGTATTAATTAATGTCCATGCATCGTTCACCGAATCGTAGCTATAGAGCCGATTACTGTATTGAGTCGTGCTATCAATTCCTCCAAATACATAGCCCATACCATTCACGGAACATCCTCCCGCTCTCCATATTCCGGGAAAAGGAAAATTATTCATTTGCTGCCAGCTGTCATTGGTAATATTGTATTTCCAAACTTCGTTACTGTTGGCTTGAGATGGATTATTTCCTCCCATAATAAATGCTTCGTTATTGATTACAAAACAAGAAGAACCTCTTCGTCCTAGGCTGGGCATCAAAGTCATTTGCTGCCAGGAATTAGTGCTCGGATCAAAGCGCATCAAATCTTGAAAATACATTGCGCCTGGACCTATACCACCAAAGAGATATCCGAAATTGTTATGACTAAAACCACTAGCGTATTGACGCTCTTTCCCAATATTTAGTGATGCTCCTGTCGACCAAGTTTCATTCGTTAAATCCAACATATAAAAATCCCTTTGCGCATTGAAGCCTCCATCCAACCCTGTGCCTACATAAAAGTTATTTCCAATGATAAATCCAGAAGCATCATCTCTCGCCGAGCCCGGAAAGTCGAGAAGTTGGGTCCAGGTTTGTGCATGAGCGCAATAAAAGAACATGCAGGCAAACATCGTAAAGAGCAGTTTCATACTCAAAGATCAGAATAATTAATTGGATGGCAATGAATATCATAAAATGAAACGAGATTGAATCAATCTTGGTATCTTTGCAGAATACTTAATGATGCAAAAAGTAACCTTTCAAGATCTCGGAGAAATCGATTATAAGCAAGCTTGGGATTTGCAGGAATCATTATTGGCTGAAACGGTTCGACAAAAAGTTGAGAATCGTACTTTAGAACCCGCTCAACATTTTCCTCCCCGACATTATCTTTTATTTTGTGAGCATCCTCATGTTTTTACGTTGGGAAAAAGTGGAGCCGAAGCTCATTTGCTAGCCGATGAACAAAAGCTGGAAGAGATCGGAGCCACCTATTATAAAATAAATCGGGGTGGTGATATTACGTATCATGGCCCCGGACAATTAGTAGGGTATCCCATCTTCGACCTTGATCATTTTTTTAATGATATTCATAAGTACTTGCGTTTTTTGGAAGAAAGTGTAATTCTCACTTTAGCTGATTATGGAATTGTAGCTGGGCGAGTGCCTGGATTAACAGGGGTGTGGTTAGATGGAGATGATCCTATTAAGGCAAGAAAGATTTGTGCTTTTGGTGTGCGATGTAGTCGTTGGGTAACGATGCACGGATTCGCATTTAATATTAACAATGATTTAAGTTATTTCAATAAAATTGTGCCTTGTGGCATCGCAGATAAAGGAGTAACATCGTTATCGAAAGAATTAGGAAGAGAAATTAATATCAATGAAGTAAAATCAAGAGTTTTATTTCATATGCAAACCTTGTTTGAATTCGAGGTAGTGAAGGAAGAGATTTCGCTTCTTTAGAATATATTTAAACGCAGCGGGCGCAATGTTTCAGCAGCGGGCGCTATGGAATTTTAAAATAGACCAATACACCAATACACTAATGAAAAAAGTCCTGGGTTTTCTACTAAAATTAATTGCTGTACTTATCTTGATTGCCTGCGTATTTTTGTTCGCAACAGGTAAAACTTGGGTTTTTAAAGCGCTTGTCTACAACTTTGTTGATATTGACGATAATGATATTTTTATTCAGCGAAAGGTGGAAGCGGGTATTGCTCAACCTTGGCCTTTAGCTTCAACCTATAATAAGCAAACGTTGGACACGAACACGGCCAATGAATTAAGTAGAGAGCGTAGTGTTGCTTATTTAGTGATTCATCACGATTCATTAGTTTACGAAGCCTATTGGGATGGGTACAGTGATTCCTCTCTTTCAAATTCTTTTTCAATGTCGAAGAGCGTAATTGGAATGCTCACGGGAGTAGCGATGAAAGAAGGCAAAATCAAAAGCCTCGATCAAACAGTGGGAGATTTTATTCCTGAATATGTAAACAATAGCAAAGGAAAATTAACGCTGCGGAATTTAATTACCATGTCGGCAGCATTAAGTTGGGACGAAGCATACGCCAGTTTGTTTAGTGTTACAACCGAAGCGTATTACGGAAAAGATTTGAAAGGATTGATGAATCGATTGGAAGTGGTGGATACTCCCGGTGTGAATTATTATTATCAAGGCGGTGCAACACAATTGTTGGCGATGGTAATTATGCGAGCCACTGGAAAAAATTTGTCGGAGTATGCTTCGGAAAAATTATGGAAGCCACTAGGAGCTGAACATGCTGCTGAATGGACCATCGATAAAGACGGAGGAATGGAAAAAGCTTCGTGTTGTATTTATTCCAATGCACGTGATTTTGCAAAGTTAGGTGGGTTGTATTTGCATTTGGGAAATTGGAAAGGGCAACAATTAATAGATACTTCCTTCGTAATGGAAAGCGTTATACCAGCGCCGTTATTAGATGAAGGAAAGCCCAATAAAGAATACGGCTACCAATGGTGGATTTCAGAAATAGATGGAGAAAAAATCTTTTATTGCCGAGGTATCTTGGGGCAATATATAGTCGTCATTCCTTCCAAAGATATCATCATGGTTCGATTGGGGCATCATCGAAATCAAGCCGCTGACAAATCTCTTGTCGATTTGCCTATTTATGTTCGAGGAGCTTTGAAATTATGTACTCCTTAATTTTTTTAGTTGCTTATCTACCATCTTTTTGGAAACTTCAATTAAATACTTAAAAAATGTAATTTTTAATCTTTAAATGAGATGGATTTGACATTATCTTTGCAACAATTGTGAAACGGAAACGTTAAAATGAATCAGAGATTATGTTGAGAGATATAAAACATATTGCCGTTGAGGACATCGCCATTGCAGTAATTCCTATTGATTTGAATTTAACAGAGGAAGAGCAAATCTGGGAGGTGTATATTTTGAATTTGAAACAAACACCCATCGAAAATGTGATGATTGCAAGTCAAGGGTATGGTGTTTTTAAAGGAGAAGAAGTAATGACGTCAACCTTGCGTCATTTTTTAGGAGATATGAGTCCATTAAGTTTTTCTTTAATTGAACCTATCCAACATAAAGTATTTGGATTAAACAATGAGTACTGGTTGAGCTTTTACATCAACGGAGAAATATTTGATAAGAAATATATTTTCCTTCCTGAATCCATCAACCCATCTTACTTTACACATATTCCATTGTTGGAAAAACGCGGTGTAATGATTCGCTAGTTTTTTTTTGAATAAAAATTATTGTGCGGAGTTTAGTTGTAATACTGAAAGAAATCTTCTGGTTGGCCTCGAGTGCCTCAGCCAACATTGCTGCCTGAGCTTGTCGATGGCAGCTTCTGGCTTCTAGATTCACCCTGAGCGAAGTCGATGAGTGCTAGCTTCTAGATTTTTTTTGTGGTTTTCTCCTGGAAGAATTTTCACTTCTTTGATTTGAAAAGCTTGAGGCAAAATCGCAACATTCCATAAAATATTTTTTACAGGAGCTAGAAATTTAGTTTCATATCCTAAATAAGAAAAAATTATGTTAGAATTTTCATTCATTAATTTAATCGAAAAGTATCCATCAATATCGCTATACGTTCCATTTTGAGTTCCTTCTTCTACAATGGTAACAAAAGGATCGGTTGATGGGTGTTTTGATCGGTTACGTTTCCTATAATGGTTTATGCTTGCACACCGGAGGTAAATGCAAGCAAGACGAATAGGAGTTTTTTCATAGAAGAACGAAAATAGTTGAAAAAGTAATAGAAGGAAA
The DNA here is from genome assembly GCA_031421935.1 of Bacteroidota bacterium. Taxonomy (GTDB): domain Bacteria; phylum Bacteroidota; class Bacteroidia; order AKYH767-A; family OLB10; genus JAJTFW01. Next base: position 12,237 of record JANOPQ010000201.1, read on the forward strand.
ATTTGAATATTTTTCACTTAAAGGAGGTTGCTTTTAGCGGTGTGAATCGTTGATTTTGAGGGACAATTCGTAGGTAAACGTTTATTGTCGTTTAAAGACGACTAAATCAGAAGGGATGTTTATCTTTGGTTAAAAGATTCGAAATATGATAACTTCCATTTCTTTAGAAAACATCCTTTGTCTGGATATAGAAACTGTTCCTCAATTTGCCACTTTTGAAGATGTTCCCGAGGAACTAAAACCGTTGTGGCTCCGAAAAGCTTCCAACTTAAAGCGTGAAGAAGGAACCGATGAGCATCATCTTTATGAACGAGCTGGCATCTATGCAGAGTTTGGAAAGATCATTTGTATCACAACCGGTTTTCTTTCTTGTAAGGAGGAAGGTAGGCAGTTTCGATTAAAATCTTTTTATGGTGATGATGAAAAAATATTGCTCGAAAATTTCGCGGCCTTGTTAAATCAAATTACTGAATCAGATAAACGAAGTAAAAAATCACCTATGATTTTGTGTGGTCATAATGGAAAGGAATTTGACTTTCCATATATGAGTCGAAGAATGGTGATTCATGGAATCCCACTTCCAGCACAACTCGATTTGTACGGTAAGAAACCATGGGAAATTCCACACTTAGATACCATGGAATTGTGGAAGTTTGGCGATTATAAAAATTACACGCCGTTAAATTTGTTGGCTTATATTTTAGGTATTCCAAGCCCGAAGGATGATATTGATGGATCACAAGTAGGTTCGGTTTATTGGAATGAAAAGGATTTGGAACGTATCGTAACCTATTGCCAAAAGGATGTGGTAACGGTAATGCAAATTTTATTGAAGTTGAAAAATCAAGCATTATTAGCTGCAGAAGAAGTAATTTTGGCTTGATTTACCTATTGATTTATAGAGTTAGCCAAAATATTTAATTTTTTCATTGATTTGTTGTAGCAAAGTTTTACCTTCCCTTTTCGTATCTTACAGCTAATCTAATCTCTTCAATCTTTGTTCTATGAAGCAATTCTTAACCTTAATAACATTTACTCTTTTATTTATTAATCTTCAATATGCCGAAGGTCAATTTATAACAGTTTCTCCAAACTCAAGTGACTTTTGTAGTTTTACGAATGTATTTTATTCAGTTCCGTCTCCAGCACCAGGAAATACAATTCAATGGTGGATTGAAGATTATAATAGCTTTAGTAGTGGTGGTAGTTCTTCTGAATGGATGTATGGTACTGGAACTACATTCCAAATTCAAACAGGTTCTCTTGGTCCAGGTGCTTGGATAAAGGCTAGAGAAGTGGATGGATTAGGAAATATTATAATGAATAATCAAGTTGGACTTTTATACAAGGATAATAACCCTTCGTCAATTCCAATAACACATACTTCACAATTTGGTAATTGTTATTCATTGATGGTGCCTCCTGTTTTTGATCCCTTTTCTGTTTTTCCATGGGGTCAAACAAGATGGGCAATGTGGTATAAGAATGGAATAGCCCTTGGCGTTAACTCTTATGTACTGCAAGGTCCATTGACCGATTCCGCATGGTATGAATTTAAAACTGTGCTTACTTGCGGAGATACTTTGTCGACTGGACCATTTTATTTTTGGAGTCCTTCATTACCTACTGTTTCTACAACCGATCCAACAACAATTTGTCAAGGTGATACCGTCATTTTAAATGCAAGTCAATCTTTAGTCATTACCGGTTGGTCGAAAGATGGCGTCACGATAGCGGGCTCCAGTGGAAAAACATCCATTCAAGCGACACTCGGTGGAAATTATAAAGTGCATGCCCGCTATTCTACTGGGGGAGGAGGCTATTGTTATATAGAATCCGATCCGTTTTTAATTATCGTTCAACCTGGTGCATTTATTACTTCTGCTGTGAACCAAGCTTGTAATGGAGATTCCATTTTGTTGAATTGTACACCAGCGAATTCATATGTATGGAAGAAAAACGGAAATGTAATTGCTGGAGCAAATGCACAAACCTTATGGGTGAAAACCAGCGGTCAGTATGAAGTCGCTACAACTGGATTAACATGTAATACTAGTTTCATAAAAACCATTACCTTTTATGCAAATCCAACGGTTGCGGTGAATCCATCCAGTGCACAAACTTTATGTAGTGGCAGTGCAGAAGTATTGGTAGCGAGTGGGAATAATATAGCATCGTATAGTTGGTTGCGAAACGGAACAGCACTTTTCGGGGCCAATGCTGCTACTTTTGCATTAACAAAATCTGGGAACTACAAATGTGTCGTATCTAACGTTATCGGATGCACGAAAACTTCAGCCAACATCTCCATTACCAATGTTACATCGACATCGCTGCCTACAAAAACTGTAGTGCTTAAACCTGCTACCATTGGAAAGGATGCTTACATCACCAGCGCCTTTGGAAATTTTTCAACTAATTTTGGAACGGCGCATACCATGGAAGTATCCAATTGGTATAAGTATTTTCGAACGGCAGAAAGAGGTTACTTGGAGTTTGATTTAAGTAGTATTCCCTCTGGAAGCCCAATTGTAAGTGCGAATTTAAAACTGTGGGTGGATACTATTAATCAATTAAATGTTTACGCTAATCTCCCAAATTCATTGCTTTTTAAACGCAATATTCAACCTTGGACAGAAACTGGACTCTCTTGGAGTAATTATCCTGATTCCAGCGAGTTTCAATTTGCATCAGTCCCATGTTCCACGATAACTTCTAAATCATACATTGATGCGAATGTTGTAAACCTAGTAAAGCATTGGTCGTATTTACCTACCGAAAATTTTGGAATGTTGATCCAATTCCATGAGTTTAACCATTTAACTTGGGCAAGTATATTTTCTTCTGATCATTCTAGTGTGAGTAAACATCCAAAGCTTACTGTAAATTATTATTATGCCGATATTATTCCAAGTGGACCAATAAATGTCTGCACAGGTGGGAGCGTTAGTTTTTCAACCAATGTTGGTGCGTATAGTTATCAATGGTACAAAAACAATAATCCGATTGCAGGGGCAACCTCGTCTAGTTATACTGCTAATACGGCAGGTGTTTATCATGTGGTAATTTCTGTTCCTGGAGGATGTAGTGTTACATCGTTGCAGAAAACAGTTACCGTGAATGTAGCAACTCCTATCGACATTGTTGGCGATGGACCTTTTGCTTTTTGTACAGGTACAACATTGAATTTGTCGGTAGATAGTGTGGCCGGACATACTTTTCAATGGAAGAAAAATAATGTAAATATTGGCGGAGCAATATATAGTCATTTGCCTGTCACAACACCAGGCACCTATGTGGTGAGAGTAACAAACGCCTGCGGACTCATTTCACGTGATACAGTCATCTGTACCGAAGTAATTAATCCTGCTCCCAATGTTACAGCTAGTGGTCCACTTACTTTTTGTGCTGGACAAAGCGTCACTTTTACCGCCGCTGTTTATCCCGGTGTAACACATCAATGGAAAAAGAATAATATAGATATTGCAGGCGCTGTGAATTCGACTTATACGGCAACGCAATCTGGTACATACTCAGTGAAGCAAACTGCGAATGGATGTGTGAAAAACTCATCCAATAAAATTGTAAATGTAAATTGTAGGGAAGGGGAGTTCTTGGCTGAAAATTATTCAGTAGAAATTTTCCCAATGCCTATTCAAAGTGGTGCAACTATTGTCGTTCGTGGTAATGTGAATTATTCAGAAGTAAGTTTCCAATTGTTTGATTTAAGCGGAAAACTCATCCATCAATTTGGAGCAGTAGGTATCTCTACAACATTTCATAGAGAAAATTTAAAGTCAGGATTGTATTTGCTAAAAACAATGTTGGAAGATCAACCTATTGGAATCAATAAAGTATTGATGGTCGATTAATACTGGATTATTAAGAGAAAAATTTAATTAAATTTCTGTATTAGTAGCGGAGTAAAAATTAAAACTCCAATAATTGCAGCGGTTATAGCAGTGATAAGAACAGCACCTGCCGCTAAATCTTTTATTTTTCCTGCAGATGGATGTTGTTGAGGTGAAATAAAATTCACAATTTCTTCAATGGCGGTATTAAATGCTTCTGCTGCATGGACCAACCCGATAGCAAGTACAAGTAAGACCCATTGTTTCAGTGATACATGTAACCAACATCCCATTCCAACAACGAACACCGTGGCTAAAAGATGAATGCGTACATTGCCTTCTGAAGTAATATAAAAATAGATACCTTTCCATGCATATGTAAAACTTTTAACTACTCTTGACATTCGATTTAGTTTGATCGGTTTTTAAAATCCCAAATTAGTTCGGAATAATTTAATTGCAATGGCCATCAATACAATTCCAAATACTTTTCTGATGATACTAATTCCCGCTTTCCCCAATAATTTCTCGATAGGCTCTACTAAACGGAGTACGATGTAAACCACGATCATATTAACGAAAATTCCTACTAATATATTTTCTGTGGAGTATTGTGATTGCAAAGAGATTAAGGTCGTCATAGTTCCGGTTCCAGCAATAAGAGGAAAAGCAATGGGAACGATGGATGCGGTTTCAGGAACTTCGTCTTTGTACAATCGTATTCCTAAAATCATCTCCAACGCAAGGAAAAATATCACCAAGGATCCTGCAATCGCAAAAGAAGAAACATCAATACCAATTAGCTTTAAAATGCTTTCTCCTAAAAATAAAAACAGCACCATGATAAGTAATGAAGCGAAAGTGGCTTTTTCCGCGTGGATCATACCAACTCGTTTTCTAGTTTCTATGATTACGGGTAAAGATCCAATAATATCAATCACCGCGAATAAAATCATGGAAATTGAAAGTATATCTTTGAAGACAAGATTCATAATTATTTAATTTATTTGGGTAAGTAAACGATAGTCAATTATTTTTCTTCAATACTACTAATTCCCCCTTCCTTCGGCAAATATTTTAAATCGTTCTAGATAATCTTGCGAAGTTTTCATGAACGTTTTTTTCATTAAGGGTCCAATAAGCCACATGACTCCCGATAGCTTGAATGTACTTTCTGAAGTATACAAGGTTTTGTTTGGTTCAATTTCAACAAAGGATGCTTTGATATAATTTTTTACTCCGTTCATTTCATAATATCCTTCCATTTCATCGGGCAGATTATTGGAAATAATCGTTTCAATCATTTTGATTTTCCTTTTACCCATTTGAAATTCCATCCTCGACTTTGCTCCTGGTTTTCCAGGTTGTCCTTCAAAGGTCTCAAAGAGCACCAATCCAGGCATCCATTCTTTCAAATTTTCGGTGTTATCAAAAAGTTCCACTACACGTGCACGAGGCAAATTAATGTCGATTTGATTGAGGTAATTCATTATTTTTTAACGGTTTTGCTTTTATTGATTGGATTTCACTTCAAAGCTAGTATTAATATTTTGTTTTCATTAAATTGGAAACGACTAATTATACAACTTGCCTCTAACCTTTAAAATCTAACCACTCCATTTGCGAATCTCCCCCTGAAGTACTCTGCTTCTCTGCGACTTTGGGGCTTCCGCCTTCCGCTCTCCTCCCGATAGCTATCGGGACTCCTCCCGATAGCTATCGGAACTCCGCTCTCCCACCTAGCTCCCCACAAAAATCCTTCTCGCCGTTTCCTTTCCTTCTGGACACGCTTTTAAATTATTAATGAGTTTCAACGCACGCTCAATTCTTTTATCAGAGTTCTTTACTCCCGAAACATAGTAAATAATATTTCTTTGCTTTCCAGGAGTTATGCTCATAAATCGTTTTTCAGCTTCTGGATCTTGCGCAAAAATTTCAATGAGCTCTTCTGGAACTTCCATTCCGAATTCACTGTTGTCGGGTTCGAGAATTACTTTTATAACATCGCCAAGTGCAATTGAAAATTGGTTGAGTTTCTTTTTACTTACCGTGATGTATCCTCTACCTTCACCCAAGGCCATCATCCCACATTGAAATGTTGGATGTTTGTTGATGCTGCACAACAATCGTTGCTTATTGAGTCCGCCTAGTTTCTTTACAACGTTGGTAGGAACTTCAACATAATGCACGCCCATCAAATAGTCTAATTTACCAATGCGAGAGGCAAATGAAATTTTTTTATCAGACATCACCTGATTTTTTAATGAATCCATCTACAAAAAAACACACAGCAGAAATTGAATAATTCTTCTGTGAATTAAATACTATTATTTCAACACAAAGTTTTCTAAAAACTTCGTGGTGTAATTTCCTTTTCTAAAATCTTCGTTCAACATCAATTGTTGATGGAAAGGAATCGTAGTTTTAATTCCTTCAATAACAAACTCACTCAAGGCACGCTCCATTGTTTGAATCGCTTCTTCACGTGTTTGCGCTATAGTAATCAACTTCGCAATCATGGAATCGTAATACGGCGGAATGGTGTATCCTGCGTAGATATGTGAATCGACACGAACGCCGTGTCCTCCCGGTTGATGCAATACGGTAATCTTTCCTGGACAAGGACGAAAATCGTTGTACGGATCTTCCGCATTGATTCGGCACTCAATCGCATGCATCGTAGGAATATGATTTTTTCCGCTGATGGGAACACCGGCAGCAATCTTTATTTGCTCTTTAATTAAATCGTAGTTGATTACTTCTTCAGTAATGGTATGCTCCACTTGAATACGAGTGTTCATCTCCATGAAATAAAAATCACTGTGCTTATCTACTAAAAATTCAATGGTACCAACACCTTCGTAATTGCTGGCTAAGGTTGCTTTGATAGCAGCATCGCCCATCGCTTCACGCAATTTCTCCGTCATGAACGGACTTGGAGTTTCTTCTAATAATTTTTGATGGCGACGTTGAATTGAACAATCACGCTCACTCAAGTGACAAGCTTTTCCATATTGATCACCTGCAATTTGAATTTCAATATGACGTGGTTCCTCAATGTATTTTTCCATGTACAAACCATCGTTTCCAAAAGCGGCACCGGCTTCCGTTTGTGCATTCTCAAATGCTTTCATGATCTCATCTTCCTTCCACACAATGCGCATCCCTTTTCCACCACCACCAGCAGTTGCTTTAATAATGACAGGGTACTTCATTTCATTGGCAACTATTTTTGCATGCTCTACATTTTCGAGCAATCCATCAGAACCAGGAATAGTAGGTACGCCTGCTTTCTTCATCGTCATCTTCGCATTGGCTTTGTCGCCCATGGCATCAATTTGCTCTGGTGTTGCGCCAATAAATTTAACGCCATGCTTAGCGCAGATCGCTGAGAATTTTGAATTCTCACTCAAGAAACCATAGCCAGGGTGAATCGCATCGGCATTTGTAATTTCTGCAGCAGCCAAGATGCGTTGCATATTCAAATACGAATCACGACTAGGAGGAGGTCCAATGCAAACCGCTTCATCCGCAAAACGTACATGCAAACTTTCTTTATCGGCCGTAGAATAAACGGCCACCGTGCGAATACCCATTTCTTTGCAAGTACGAATGATTCGAAGTGCGATTTCGCCGCGATTGGCTATGAGAATTTTCTTAAACATAAGTGTGACTTTGTAGAAAAGGCATTTCTTTTAGAAAATGCCCTTTAATAATATTTATTTTAATCTTTGAGTGATCACTACACGTTAAAATAAAATTCCAAGAATTTAGTTGAAAAAAATGGAATGATAAAAAAACGATACTGATTTTTTTAAGATGGATCTACGAGGAATAACGGTGTATCATATTCTACTGGCTTGAGATTATCCACCAACACTTTTACGATGCGTCCAGAAACTTCCGATTCAATCTCATTGAACAATTTCATGGCTTCAATAATGCAAAGCACATTTCCCGGCTTGATTTCGTCACCTACATTGGCTAGGATTGGTTTATCAGGACCAGAAGCGCGATAGAAGGTTCCAATCATCGGACTCTTGATCGTGATGTATTTGGAGTCATCAGCCACTGGAGCTGGGGCAGGAGCAGCAGGTGCTGCAGCCGCCGGAGCAGGAGCCGCCATTTGTGCCACCGGCATAGGAGCTGGAGCCGCATGATAAACTTGCTCTACTTTCGGACTACTGTTCTTGATGGTTATTTTGAAGTCTTTCAATTCAAGATTTACTTCACTTACACCCGCTTTAGCTACGAACTTTATGAGCTCTTCGATTTCCTTTTTATTCATAAAGATGGATTATTTGAACCGCTAAAAATAGTCTAAAAAAGGACATTACAAGCTATTTTTTACTGAGTTTTAACTGATTTTAATCGAAAATGGACCATTTTAGGCCTTTTTGATGGAAAAACCTATCAAATCATTTAGCAAAGAGTTGATCAAAGTTAACCTCAACCGCTTCTTTATACTTTCGTTTCCCTTCATCCGAAAGAAAGGATTTGTCGATAAAGGAAAACAGATCAAGTTTTCGATCTTTAAAATCAGAGGCAATAGAAAGCAATAACTGTTCAAAAATTCCCAATCGTTTTCCGAATTCGATAAAATCAGAAATATTATAATTGTAGAATTGCGATAATAAATGTTGCTGTGTTCTTTCCATCTCCTTAAATAAATTCATGGCAAGTTGTGAATCGTTGATGTGAAGTTTGGTGTTCATCAAATCATATGATGGAGATAAAATCATATCGCCATCCGCCGATTCCAACAGAGAAATATTTTTTAAATGAACATCACCATTACCAGAAAGAAAATTAAAAATCAGAATGCGAACAAAATTTATTTGATCAATAGGATTCAGATATACACCTACATCTTCATAAGTAAAAGAATTATATTTATACATTCCATGATCGCTGTTTCTCGGAATTGCATTTAATACAGAAACAAAATCTTCTTGACGAAATGGAAGGCCCATTTTATTTCTATCAAATCTTTTCGTGATATAGGCAGGTTCGCCATTTGCAAAGCGCATGAAGGCACAATCAGCAGTAGATATTTTAAATAATTGACGAGCCATTGTCATGGTTAAATGTTCATTCGCGGGAGAGTCATTAAAAAGGTTGCGGCGTGAATCTAAGGAAGGCTTGATGATATACATCGATTCAATTTCCTTATTGGGAGCAAGCAATTTGTTTTTATTTCTACCCACAAATCCTTTGGGTTGTACTCCTGAAATACTAAATGCAGCAGGTTGCCCATTTATTTTATCTTGAATATCGATCCAATCAAAATCTAGTTGTGGAGGAACTTTAGATCGTTCAAATAATTTTGTTTCACATGCTGAACAAAATCCAATGGTTTCATCCTTTAAGCATCCATGACAAACATTCATTCTTGAATAATTTTTTTAAGTGTAATGGCACCGATGGTATCCTTTTCACAAGTATGCATCAGTAAGCTCCAATCGTCATTCAGATCAATGCCTAATGCTTTACATTGAATTTCTCTATTGTATCCTTCGCTCAACATCGATTGAAAATTAGAGAAAAGATAAGGTGAAAAATATTTTTTTTGGGATGTAGGCATATTTACTGAAATGGGAAAAGTATTTTTATTGTTTAAAAATGCATCTTCATATTCAAAATAAAATCCATCCACATCACGCCAGAGATACCCTGCTCTTATTCTTCCTTTATAAATCACTTCTAATTTCATTTGCCTTTTACTTGAATTGTAATTTCTAAATTTAAGAAGTGAAAAATCAGGTTTAGTGTTTCGTATGACGGATTGGCTTTTCCACTTTCAATTTGTGATAAGGTAACAATGGATAGTCTAGTATACTCGGCCAATCGCTGTTGCGAAATGGACATCACTTTACGCCTTTCCTTGATTTTTTGACCTATTTCAACAATTGTCATGTTTAACTATATTTAAATATTTATAGCAAAGTTAGAGAATTTCGAGATAAATGTCGTAAATATTTAAGTATAATGTAAATTATATCACGTAAAATAGAAAAAATAGTAAATTGTCATTAAAGTTTAAATATATTTAAATAATTGAGATCGGTTTAATGATCCTATACGTGGAAGAATGAAACGTATAGATGTATTAAGTAATGTAAATGAAATGGATATGATAATCGGTAAATGCAGCTTCCGACTAGCTCCCTTCCACCAATTTCTTTATCGCTATCAAAATCGGATTCCAGCCTTCCCCATTATTATAGCTTTCCTCGTATCTTCTTTCTCCTTCGGCCACTTTTGAATAATCGCCTTGAGTAACGGTAAATAAAACACCATCGCTTTTTTCTTCCAATAGATAGGTCACTGACAAATAATTTTCGGGAATATCTTCCATCGTGCTGTTGGGATCAAAAACGGTGTACACTAATTTTTGATGAGGTTCGAACACCAACACTTTTCCTTTTACAAAAACCATTTTTTGTCCTTCGTAACTTCCTTCCCACAATAAATCGCTACCAATTTTCCAGTCGGAGATGGCTTCACAACCGAACATATACAGTTTTGTTTTAGATGGATTCACCAAGGCATCCCAAACATTTTGGTTGGAGGAATTAATTTGAATTGAATTGACAATTGTTTTTTCCATGGACGTTAAAATTAAAATGCGATGATTGCAAACTTAGTGAAATCATCTTGGACTCATTATTTTTTTGTTTCGATGGCAAATAATATCATCCAAAGGAGAATGGTTCCTTCCGTTACTCTTTGAATGAGTCCAATAAACGGAGATGACATTTCACTGAAAAAGATGATGACTAAGAAGAAAGATAAAATACCAAGGAACATACTTAGTCTCGATAAAGAAATATATTTATTTACATTCTTTAATGCAGTGCCAATTAAAATGATGCTAAAGGGGACAATCAAATAAGTAAGTAATCCAGTTGTATTGTGAATGAATTGAGATGTACTAGGGTCGATGAGTTCTTTATTGCAACCTGCATCGCATGGAAAAATACTCACTAATACAGTAGCTAATCCGTAAAAAATTCCGAAGAGGGAAAGTCCTAATTTTACTTTTTTTGATGAACTGAAAATTCTTTTTGCGTGAATTGAAAATAGAAAAATAAAAATTCCACTGGGTATAAATCCAAACATGCGCAAATAAATTCCATAAGGAGAATCAATCGCATACGATTCACTTATTAATTGCGAAGTATGACTATAATTTTCAAATTGAAATCCGGCGAGTAGGGTAGTAACAATAAAAAGTGTAGCACCCAAAATACCGTATTGAAATGCTTTTTGATTAATTCTATTCATATGTTTCTTATTCTTTACTTAGAACATACCATTCTCATTCACCATCTCTGCAGGAACCGCTTGACCAAAATCCCAAATTTCAATTATTTTTCCTTCTTTAAATTGAAAGATATGAATCAACGCAAATCCAGGATCATCTTTTTTCTGTTTTGCGTGGGAATGAACTGCAACTAGATCTCCATCTTGCAATACTCTTTTTATTTCAAAGGATTTACCAGGATTATTTTTCGCATTTTCTTCGGTGGCTAAAAGTAAAGTTTGTGCGTCTCCTTTAAAATGAACATTGTGGTGTTTAAAATTAGGATGAGCATATTTTTCGAAATAGGGGCGAGCATTTCCTTTGGCCGAATTCAATAAAAAGGCAGTGGCTATATCTCTGTAGGAGGTGTGTTCCATATCGAATCGTATTAGTTCGTAAATCTAGTTCTTTTAGTTGAAAGGGAATTTTAATTCAAAGGGCTCTTCTTGAGGAAAAAATAGCGATTTGAAATGAGTATATAAAACATCCTAGCAGGTTGAATTTGTAAAGTCTTGTTTTTGATAGGTATTAATTTTTTGTGAGAAGTATAATTGCTTTTTTGGATTAATTATTTTGTTTTAAATTTATCCTTCAAGAACCCCTCTATTATGAAGAAAAAATTAGTTGCCTCTATTTTAGTAACATTGTTTGCTGTGTGTACTGTATTCGCTCAAACGGGCTCCTACACTCAAACTGTCCCCAACATGCAAAGTGTGAGTTCAGCTACGCCTGTGGTTTTTACAAATACACCTGGAAATGCGGCTGGAGGTTTAATAACTTGTAATTGGCTCGGGTGCCAAGATGTAGGTATTGGAAATCCTTCCATTAATCTTCAGATTTTTTTGAATGGTTCTTATCAAACACTGGTGCAACAATCTGCAGTAAGTATGTGCGGATTTGTAAACTTTAATTACAGCATTTCTTCTACTACGCTCAATAATGCGATTTCGTCTGGAAATGGATCCGTGATGATGCGCGTGTATGTTTCCGACGCATGTCCTTCAGGAATGGGATGCAGTTGCTGTAATGATCCTTATGTAAATGGACTAACACTCGCTTATAATTATTCTGTTGCTTCCTTTACTGTAAATGATTCTACTATTTGTCCAGGAGAAAGTATTCAATTTTCAAATACAACCAGTGGAACAGTATTGACTAAAAAATGGTATTTTACTGGAGGAACACCGGCTACTTCAACTACTAATAATCCTACAGTAACTTATAGCACCCCTGGAGTGTATCCCGTTTCTCTGGTGACTACTAATGCCAGCGGCACCGATTCAACGATTAAAAATTCATATATCACCGTTTACAATCCTCCAACAGCCACTTCCACTGCAGCTGGGAACACCACTTTTTGTTCGGGAAGTTCAGTAGTGTTAAATGCAAATACGGGAGCAGGATTAACACATCAATGGCAAAAAAACAATGTGAATATTTCAGGAGCCACTTCTTCCAATTATACTGCAAATTCAAATGGAACATTTCGTGTAATCGTTACCAGTGGAGTGGGTTGTACCAATACATCTATAGGAATTGCAGTCACTGTAAATCCAAAACCGGTAGCAACCATTTCAGCCGCAGGTGCCACCACATTTTGTCCTGGGGATTCTGTGGTGCTTAGCGCAAGTCCGGGTAGTGGTTATACATTTGTTTGGAAGAAAAATTCTTCCACGATTGCAGGTGTTACCGGGAATACCTATTCCGCCAAAGCTACCGCGAGCTATAAAGTTATTGTGACGAATGGATTTGGATGTAGCAAAACCTCCAACATCATTCCTGTAATAGTGAATACCCCAGTAGCCACAGCCACCATTCAAGGTGCTGCTTCGGTGTGTAACGGTAATGGAGTAACGTTAAAGGCAAATACAGGTGCCGGATTATCATTTCAATGGAAAATTGGAAGTACAAACATTACAGGAGCTACTGATTCAACATACACGGCTTTTACATCTGGAAGTTATAAAGTGAAGGTTACGAATAGTTGTGGATTTAAAACATCGACTGCGCAAACAGTGACTATACATCCTCTTCCTATTATTGCGATCACAGCGAATGGCCCCGTTGCATTTTGTACCGGAGGTAGTGTTCTACTTTCTTCAACAGGAGACATCGGACTCACCTATGTTTGGACAAAAAATGGAACTGCAATTGCCGGTGCTACCTCTTCCAACTATACGGCTGGAGCTACTGGAGTGTATGCTGTAATCGCTACAAATGGTTTTGGATGTACAAGTACTTCCAATGCAATTACAGTAACGGTAAACAATACGCAAGCAAATATTACTGCGAACGGACCAACTACTTTTTGTGTTGGCGATAGCGTGGTACTTTCTGCTAATACTGGAGCCAATTTGACCTATCAATGGACACAAAATAATATTACCATCAATGGCGCAACTTCTTCTACCCGTTCAGCAAAAACCGCTGGAGCCTATCGAGTAAATATTACCAATACTGCCACCGGATGTGTGAAGACATCTACCGCTGTACAAGTCACTGTCAATTGTCGTTTAGGAGATGGCGCACAACTTGAAGGAGTGGAGATGGAGATCAGTCCAAATCCTTTTTACAATCAAACAGAAGTAAATATTGTCCTTCCAGAAACAGAAAGCGGAAGTTTGCAAATTACTTCTATCGACGGAAAAGTGATAACCAGCGAGATGCTAAAAGGTGGTAAAAACACACTGCTAGTCGGTCAAGAATTAGAGTCGGGCGTTTACCTAATTCGACTTACATCCGGTGGTGTAGAAAAAGTGAAACGGATTGTGAAGTATTAATTTATTTCTTCTTCAATAAATTCTAAGATTAAATCGAAGGGTTGTTTAACTGAAGATAGATAAAGTGCATTCAAAGGTTTTAAAATTCTAGGTGCATAATATTTACACTTAAACGCAACGGGCGCAACGGTTGCGCAGCGGTCGCAGCGAAAACAATTCACCAATTCACCAATCCACCAATCCACCAATTCCTAGTACGCCCACTTCACCCAAATCGCTCCCCAGGTGAATCCACCTCCGAATGCTGCGATGATAATGTTGTCGCCTTTCTTGAATTTCTTTTCCCACTCCCATAAACAAAGTGGAATGGTGCCATTGGTCGTGTTTCCGTAACGTTCGATGTTAAGGGTTACTTTGTCATCAGGCAAACCCATGCGTCTGGCTGTAGCGTCAATAATGCGTTTGTTCGCTTGATGCGGAATAAGCCATGCGATGTCTTCGCCAGTAAGGTTGTTCTTTTCCATGATTTCCGCACTCACGTCGGCCATCTTGGTAACTGCAAATTTGAAAACGGTTTGTCCTTCCTGATATACGAAGTGTTCTTTGGCAGCAACGGTATCTAACGTTGCTGGCTTAACGCTACCACCAGCCTTCTGGTGCAGAAATGCGCGCCCTGACCCATCCACTCTCAAAATCGAGTCCATGATGCCGTTACCTTCTTCGTTGGGTTCTAACAGTACCGCACCCCCGCCATCTCCAAAAATTACGCAAGTAGCACGATCGGTGTAGTCAATAATGCTCGACATTTTATCTACACCAACCACCAGCACTTTCTTGTGCGTGCCTGTTTCGATGAATTTGGTGGCAGTTGCTAATGCGAAAATAAATCCAGAGCAAGCGGCATTAACATCGTAACCCCAGGCATTCACAGCACCGATTTTATCAGCAATGATATTTGCTGTCGCCGGAAATTGCATGTCAGGAGTCGTGGTGGCACAAATGATGAGTTCGATTTCATCGGCACCGATGCCCCGCTTTTTAAGCAAAGGTAAAATTGCCTGCACTGCCATGTCGGAAGAACCAAGACCTTCTCCTTTTAAAATATGTCTCTCATTAATTCCTGTGCGCGACATAATCCACTCTTCCGTGGTGTCAACCATCGTAACCAGATCCTTATTGGAAAGAACATCGGGTGGTACCCATGCGTTCACAGCGGTAATTGCAGCAGTAATTTTTGTCATTGGTTATTGTGTAATGCTTTCATGAACCGCTTGAGTAATCTTTTCGGTTAATCCGGCAGTGGTCACTTTAAGCGTAATATGAATCATGTTTTTGATTGCTGTAGCATTCGAAATGCCATGCGCAATAATGACAGGTGCATTCACTCCTAAAACAGGAGTACCGCCATAATTTTCAAAGTTGAAACGATCAAAATATTCATCCTTGATCTTTCTTCTTCTGATTAAACTGTAAAACGATTCGGCTAACTTGAGAATGACATTGCCTACGAATCCATCGCATACAATTACATCGGCCTTGTCATTAAAAAGATCACGGCCTTCAATGTTTCCAATAAAATTTATTTCTTTCGTTTGCTTTAAAAGAGGATGTGTTTCCTTGCAAAGCATATTTCCTTTTTCTTCTTCTTCACCGATGTTCATCAATCCCACTTTCGGATTTTTCACTCCGTGCACATGCTCCAAAAACAAGCTGCCCAGAATGGCGAATTGTTGCAAATGTTCAGGCTTGCAATCGGCATTCGCACCAGCATCTAAAAAAACACCTGTGCTTCCATCTTCCTTAGGAATAATGGAGCAAATAGCAGGACGTAAAATTCCAGGTATTGTTTTCACACTAAACATCGAACCCACCATCATGGCTCCGCTATTTCCTGCAGAGGCAAATCCATGAATCTCGCCCTTCTTGAGATATTCGAATCCGCGTGAAATACTTGAATCGGGTTTTCCGGAAATAGCGCGAGTCGCTGATTCATCCATGCCGATCACCTCAGTGGTATGAACAATATCCACCAAACTCACATCGGCACCTTCGGAAGTGAATAAATCACGAATGATTTTTTCATCCCCAAAGAGCACCAAGCGTGTGTTGGCGGGCAACTCGGGTAAAGCTTGAATTGCGCCCAAAACAGGTTGTTTTGGAGCGTAATCGCCACCCATAATATCAATCCCAATTTTTATCAATGCATTTCAAGCTGAAGGGTTAATGTAAAGAGAGGATGAAAATATAGTAGGGCAATTAAGCGCCACGCTCCATAATCATTTTTCCTTTGTACATTAATTTGTCTTCGTGCCAGAATGCGCGGTGCCATAAATGAGCTTCTCCAGTAGCTGCATCAATAGCTAATGTTGGAGCAACTGCTTTGTAATGTGTACGGCGCTTGTCCCTTCTCGATTTCGAGTGTTTGGCTTTAGGATTTGGCATAATTTATTGTATTTGTAATTAGTTAATAATCAGTTTAGTTTGATCTTCTTTAGCTCCGACCAACGAGCATCACCTTTGTTTTCTTTGTCCGATTCCTCGCTATTTGTCTCTTGCTTCTTGATGTGTTTTAAGACTTCAGGATCACAAGTTTCAACACCATTTTCATCTTCAGGATGAACCGGGCAATAGGGAATTTCCAAGGTGAGGAAATCGTATAAACTATGAGCAAGGTCAATTTCTATCGCTTTTTTGGTGATGTAGATCTCATCTTCATCATCATACTCCTCATTTACCTCATCGACCATCTTCACAAGCAAAGATTTTTCAATGTTGATGGGCATTCGAAAGCCTTCAAGACATCTTAC
>JANOPQ010000202.1:0-10649 GCA_031421935.1 Bacteroidota bacterium
AAGTGCTTTTTTGCTTTGAAACCATTTACAAATCTGCAAGAAATCTAATTATTTTTTTCGTTTTCTTGCAATTTTTATACATATTTTTTCAACACATCTAATTGCTTTATAATGCTTTAGTTGCTTTTTAAGGGCTGACTACATATTAAATTATCGAATGTCTTAAGATTTATAGAATGTAAGTCGGCATTCCACAAGTCTATTCATTGTTGCATGGTAATAATCGTGGTTTCACTTTCTTTTCACGTAAAAGAAAGTAACAAGTAAAATAGGACTAGAATCTTAATTTAAAACTAAAATTTATATAATTGATGTCCGAAGAACCAAATCAACCTAATTTATATAATATATTCAGTATAAGTCAGTGTGAGTGCTAAACTCGGAAAAAATATAATTATAATTTTGAACTATTTAATACTTATGAATGATATTATATCCTAAATAGCTAGAATTATCTTTTTGCCTTGATTTTGATGGTCTTTGCTCTGTCGATTTGACTTTCCCTCTTCATTGTGCTATCTTAGCACCTTCAGAAGATAAAAATTGCGTATTCCTCTATATATCAGTGAGTTATTGTATGTCAGTGATTGTGTAATCATTCCTGGCTTGGGTGGATTCGTGGCCAATAGTCGTTCTGCATTTTTAAATCCAGCTCAGCATACTTTTAATCCTCCCGTTCGCCGAATTGCATTTAATGCGAGTTTGCGTACCAACGATGGACTTTTAGCAAATTATATTTCTCGTCGCGAAGGAATTACTTACGGTGATGCAGTAACTAAAATCAAGTATTTTGTTGATGATGTGATTTCCCGATTGCAATCGGATGAATCAGTTCAATTTGAAAAAATTGGAGCGATGAATTTCGATAATGAAAGCCGAATTCAATTTGAGCCGGATACTACGGAGAATTATTCCCTCGATGCGTTTGGATTAACTACTATTCATTCACCTGCCATCAAAAGAGATGCTGGTGCAAAAGTGAAGACGTTAAAAGTAGCTGGTGAAAAGAAATCATGGCAAGCATGGCGTTTGTTGGAGTTGATTCCAGCAGCAGCCGTTTTTGCATTGCTAGTATTCAATCCAAAAGTAATTCAAACATTAAATACCGGATTAGCACAAATTCTTCCACTCAATGAAATTTATCAGGGTCCTGAAGTAAAATATTCAGGAGTGAATGATTCGCAAGTTGCTCCTTTTGAAAATGCTCCTGTTGTCGAAGAAAATGTTTTACCAGTAGTTGTTGATTCGAATCCAGAAGTGATTCCTGTTCAAGAAGCAGAATTAACTCCTGTTGATTCTACCCACGTTGCTCCTGCAGTGAAAGAAGTGGAGGCAGTGGCCGAAACTAAAGAAAGTTCTACACGTTCATTTTATGTGGTAGGAGGGTGTTTTCGCTTAGAGGAAAATGCCAAAAATTTAATAGCAGAAGCTGATTTATTAGGATTCGATGCAAGTATCATTGGTCAAAATGATCAAGGCTTGTATATCGTGAGTCTTTACTCTTCGAATAGTTTGTCTAAAGTGCAAGCCGAACTCAATACTATTAAAGTTGAGTTTGAGAAGAATGCATGGGTTTTGGTGAAGTAATTTTTTTACTTTTTAAAATGGCATTTTGCCAATTAAAATCTTATTCCAATTACACCTTTTGTGTTTCGATGTAATTTTTTAATGATGTACTTCAATTAAATATTACCTTTAATTCTCTTTGAAAAGATTGAAAGACATGCTTCTTGTGTTCAAATATTTGTCCTTATTTTGTTGTTTTATCCTTCAGCTTTCCTTAAATTAGCTGTGTGAAAAATAAACAGGAAACTGGATTAGACTTCATTGTCGACAAACTTACTAATTCTATTGAGAATATTGTAACTGGAGACAGTTTCGAAACTGAAATTTCAATACTTACGAACGCAGATTTGAAACTTATTACAAAATCAAATGGATGGGTTTTTAATTGGCGTAGTGAATATAAAGAACCAATAAGGGATGTGTACAAATTGACAATTGTAAATAATTCGACGGTCATTCAAGGTCTTATTTGTTTAGAAATTAAAACGGATCATGTATATATGCATTTGGTTGAAAGTGCCCCTTTCAACAAAGGAAAAAGAAAGGTTTATAGTGGGGTACCTGCAAATCTAGTTGCGTTTGCCTGTAAACTTTCATTTCAGCGCGGACATAAAGGAAATGTTTCTTTTTTATCTAAATCACTTCTAGTAGAGCATTATGAAAAGTCTCTTGGAGCACTTCATTTCGGTGGTCGAGTAATGATAATTGAAACAGTAGCTGCACTAAAACTCATCAATAAATATTTTAAAAACCAATAATATGAAAGCGAAGCAAATCGAATTAGATGTTGACATTATTGGAGGTAATAGTAGCCTAACAAAAGAGGAGGAAGTCGCATTAAGCATATTTTTTAAAAAGCGGAAAATAAATTCAAAGGCAATTGCTTCAACGCCGAAATCTAAGACCACCAAGCGCTCTAAGTTGCAATTGAAATAATGTGTTGGAGTAACATTTTCTGCTTCAGCCTTGACCTGCAAATTTATTGTATTAGGTATAATTTTTACTTGCCGAGCATTTTCAAAATGCGATAAATATCAGTTTTTATTTAATCATTATCTAGGATAATTCACGATCTTTGCAGTCTAGATTATGAAATTAATCACCAAAATTTCCAGTTCGTTTCTGCATAAATGTCCACAGTGTTTGGAAGGCGATTTATTCAAAGATCGTAATCCTTATCATTTGAAGAATATGTCGAAGATGTATTCTCATTGCACCAACTGCGGACTCAATTTCGAACCTGAGCCTGGCTATTACTATGGTGCCATGTATGTGAGTTATGCATTCACCATCGCAGTTTCTGTAGCTATATTTTTATTTTATTGGGTGCTATTTTCCGAGTTCGACACACTCACTTTTATTATTGCAAATACGTTAGTCTTAATCGCACTCGCCCCATTCACTTTCCGCACAGCAAGAGCGGTATGGCTCAATCTTTTTGTGAAGTATGATGCGGGATTGAAGAAGTGATTTGAAAATTATCTGATTTGAAAATTTGAAGATGATTTTATTTGATCCAGCTTGCAGAAGGTAGGAGCAAAGTTTAGTATTCAAAAATGATCTATTTCATCAATTGAAGTAATCCGATTTTATCCGCTTAATCTGCGTCATCCGCGTTCAATATTAAAGGCTTTATTTAAGTTATCATCACCATCTTAGTTGATCTGTGGCTATTCGAAATAATTCTGTCGCCCGATAAATTAATATTTTAATATGAAATACTTCTATTATCTCATTAATTTATTTATCCGAGTTTGATATGCTTGCATATAGTTTCGTTTAATTTGATCACTTAGGAATGAAGCAGCGATAAGCGACGCTACTTGATCCGTTTTCGATAACATTAATTGCAAAATGGAATGAACTTGTTTTTCTTTCATACCTGCTTTTTCTGCCAATAACTTAAATTGAGTTAGGATGTTACCTTGTGCAAGTTTTGGAGGCAAGAGTCCTTCTTCTAATGCAAAGTCATTATCGGCAATATGAATACGACTATTCAATAAATCATAAGCAGGACTCAATCGATAATCGCCTAATGGAGTTTCGATCACCGAAAAATTTTTCACATGCGCATCGCCGTTAGAGAATAAGTAATTGAAGAGTAGAAGTCGAAAAAGTTTAGGTGCTTCCGATTTATAGGCAGGCAAATACGCTTGCATAATTTCGAATAACTCTAAGTAATTGCCTTTGTATTTGTAATGTTCCCCGTGTGTTTGTGGAGTTCTTCCAGCTAATGAGGCAAAATCATCCTGCGCCCACTTACTTCCTTCTTCCTTTACATCAAATCGTTTAGTGATAAAAGCAGGCTCACCATTCGTGAAGAAGATAAGCGCGTTCTCTGCGGTTTCAATACCATAAACCTGCCGTGCAAGTTGCATCGTTAAATGTTCGTTTGCTGGCATTTGATGCGCATTTTTTCCGATGCTAGGTATAGGTTTAAGAATGTAAGTTCCTTTTTCACCTTCATCAGCGAGTCTCAGTTTATTTTTCTCCAACAGCACCGAAAATTTCTCCTGTACACCGGATATGGAAGCATGTGTTCTATTTTCTAGAAACAACTCATCTGCATCGTCACTCGATGCAGGAGAATTATAAGGGAGAATGTGACTAACCTTATGTCCGTTGAACACACGCTTCAAACACGAACTGCTATAAGTGTCCCATCCTTCTGCTAAGGTTCCTGGACAGTAAATAATTTCAGAGAGGAGCACAGCAGTAGAATTTATTGTTTAACGACTCTTACAGCACCAATCGTGTCATACTTTGCTACAGCCATCAGCAAGCTAAAATGATCATCGGCATCAATTCGTTTCTTCTTGCATATAACCTGCTTGTTCGATCCTTCTGGAAGCATATTAAAAAAGAAAGGGAAGAGATGATCACAATTAAATTCTAGTTTCGTTTTGGGTAACGTGAGACTAATAGCAGGTTTGGTAACGTCAGCGTGCCATGTTGAGGAATAGGTAAATGTAAAAGATCCATCATCATGCTGTTTCAATGTTCCGGCTTCTTCATCCTTGAATAAAATAGTGGCCGCTCTCATTTCGATTCATTCAATTTTTTAACCTGTAAATTAATTTCCATCCCGAGCAC
This sequence comes from Bacteroidota bacterium, assembly GCA_031421935.1. Taxonomy (GTDB): domain Bacteria; phylum Bacteroidota; class Bacteroidia; order AKYH767-A; family OLB10; genus JAJTFW01. The sequence goes on from JANOPQ010000202.1 coordinate 4,660, forward strand.
ATCCGCCAATTTTTGCAGCGTGAGTAAAGTAGGGTTGCCTTTGCCACTTTCTATTTGCTTGAGAGTACGAAGCCCAACACTTGAAAGCTCAGCCAATGTTTCCTGAGTTATCGTTAACATATCCCTCCGTTCCTTCAATTGTTTTATTAAGTCCTCTTGGTGCATTATATGGCTCTTATTTAGACAAATATACGTCTTTTTTGATTAATGTTTATGAATAGTGTATTAAATTGCACTATTAGATATATTTATGGAATTTTGCTACAGATATTTGAGTAAAAGTGCATTATATTGCCTATATTATTGATTGAATTATGTCTAGAATTTAATCAAAATGTGCTTTTTGTGAGGCTTAAAAAGGGATAAAGTTTGCAGTATTTAAGCGAAATGCTCTAATTTAGTGATATGTTAAAGAAATCTATCTTTTGTGTTCTTGTAAGTTGCTTATTAACTTCTAATGTATCAGCACAGAATTATATGCCACTAATTCAAAGCAATAATTACTGGACAATTTTTGAAAATGACTTTACATTGACTTGCAATGCAAGTGGTGCAAAGTATTTCTATTTTGATGGTGATACAATTGATCAAGGTATTACCTATAATATTTTAAAATATTATAATCTGCAATCTGCTTTTGTAAATCCATTCTGTCCCCCTTATTCTATAGATAATTCTCAAAGTTATACTTATGCTTGGATGAGAGAAGATACTTTGTCTAAAAAGGTTTATTTTAAATCGGGTGCAGCTACTTCTGAACTTCTGGTTTTTGATTTTAGTTTAAATGCGGGCGATACATTGTTCTCACAAACGTCTGGTTGTTTTTATTTAACTGTTGATAGCACTAGTACCTATATTTTAGATAATGGCATTTCTGTTAAAATTATATATTTAGATAATAACGAATTTTATATTGAGGGCATCGGTAGTTCAAAAGGACTATTTAAATGTATAGTTAATTCTTTTGGGCAATACGATAATATTACATGTGTTACTCAAGGAGGAATAAAGTTATTCGGTTCTGCATGTTATGGTTTCACTGGTATAAATGAAGTTGATGAGAATGGTATTATTAATTTTAGAATCGAGAATAATATTCTTTTTTGGGAAATTGATGCGTCTCAAAAATCAATTGTTTACAAGGTAGAGTTAGTTAGTTCAAATGGTTCAGTGGCCTACTCCGAGATATGTAATTTAGGAAAAGCTAGTTTTTCAGTTGAAAATTTACCTAAAGGCATTTATTTTTTGAGAATAACTACAAAGGATAAATGCTATTCTAGGAAAATTAAAATATAAAGTGAAGTTCTAAATTTTATTGTGTCAGCTTGTTTTGGACTTATTTAATCTATTGCAGCAATCCAATTTTATCCGCAAAATCTGCGTCATCCGTGTTCAATGGATAACTCTTTATGGTACTGCAGTTAATCATAAAAAATCATAACCATCATAATAAATCAGTGGCCCATCAATCATAGTTATACTGACAAGCTTTTTCATTTTACAAACCCAACTGTGTACTCAATACATTCATCAATCGTCCTAAACTCAAACCCCAATTTTTTAATTTTCTCCGACGAATAATAATATTTACTCCTCGCCGACTTAGCGGTTTCTCTCGTGATAAATGGTGCTTTGCCCGTTAGTTTAGTTACTATATAAACTATAGGCCATGCTAAAGATGCCATCCACGAATGAATTTTGATGGAAGGAGATTTAACTTTCATCGCTGCCGCCATCTTGTCAAAAAGAGTTTTGAAACTTAAATCTTCCGCGCTTAAAATATAGCGTTCACCAATGATTTCTTTTTTCCAAAGAAAGAGAAGCGCATCACTCACATCTCTCACATCAACAAATCCACTTACACCCTCTGTGTAAAATGGAAACCCTCTTTTTATTTTTCCAAATAATGCTGCACTTCCTTTTGTAAAATCACCCGGACCTAAAACAATACTCGGATTTACAATCACAGCAGGCAAACCTTCGGCTATGCCCCGCCATACTTCCCGCTCTGCACCATATTTACTGATCGCATAATTGGAAGGATTTGAGTTGGGATCCCAATGTGTGTTCTCGTCAATTTTTTGCTCTCCAGAAATTCTTCCCAATGTTGCCACCGAACTAACATGTCCGAAAAATTTAAAGTTGGGAAGCTGCGTGCAAATATTTACAAGGTTTGCTGTTCCTTCAATATTTATTTTTTCCATCCTTGCCGCCTCTGCTGGAATAAATGAAATCATCGCGCCCGAATGAAAAACGATGTCTATGCCTTCACAAATGGAATCTAAACTATCAATTTCAAGTAAGTCGCCATCTACCCAAGTCACCCTTTGCCTCAACTCAATTTCATTCTTTGTGTATTTTTCAAATAGGTGAATGGAGGAACTTTTACGTTTTAAAGCACGTACTTGATGACCTGCCTTTACCAAATCGTAAAGGAGTCGGGAACCTATCATTCCTGTGCCGCCAGTTACTAAAATCATGGGACGAAGATAATGGAATGGAGCCTCTCTCTGCATGGATTTGAAAATCAAGACTCAAGGAGTTAAAACTTGAATAGAAGTGTATAGGTCTTGCTTACGGCTACCTCCTCACGAATTCGTAAATTTGCAGTCAATTCTTAATCCTAATTCGAATTCCCTTCTTATGAGTACTCCTGCATTGAATTTTATTGAAGAGCTTAAATGGCGCGGCATGTTGCAAGATATGATGCCCGGCACCGACGAACTTTTGAAGAAAGGTCCAGTGAAAGGGTATATAGGCTTCGATCCAACTTCTGATTCATTGGGTGTTGGAAATCTAGTGCAAGTAATGATTTTATTGCATTTTCAACGTTGCGGTCATCAACCGGTAGCGCTTGTAGGTGGAGCAACCGGAATGGTGGGCGATCCTTCAGGAAAGTCAGCAGAGCGGAATTTGTTGAGTGAAGAAATCTTGAATGCAAATTTACAGGGACAGAAAAAGCAGTTGGAAAAATTTCTGGATTTTACTCCCGGTCCAACGCAAGCAAGTATTGTCAATAATTACGATTGGTTCAAGAATTTTAATTTTCTTGATTTTATTCGTGATGTGGGTAAACACATTACTGTAAATTATATGATGGCAAAGGATAGCGTAAAATCTCGCTTGGAATCTGGACTCTCATTTACAGAGTTTAGTTATCAATTGGTGCAAGGCTACGATTTTTACTATTTGTGGAAGCACCAAGGCTTGAAATTGCAAATGGGCGGCTCCGACCAATGGGGAAATATTACAACAGGTACTGAACTTATTCGCAGAATGGAGGGCGGTGAAGCATTTGCTTTAACAACCCCGCTCATAAAGAAAGCCGACGGAACTAAATTCGGAAAAACAGAAAGTGGAAATATTTGGCTTGATCCTAAAAAAACAAGTCCATATAAGTTTTTTCAGTTTTGGTTGAATAGTTCCGACGAAGACAGTAAAAATTACATTCGAATTTTTACAACGAAAACGCAAGAGGAAGTGCTTGCTTTAGAAGCCGAACACGATCTTGCTCCTAATCAACGTTTACTTCAGAAAGCAATCGCAAAAGAAGTAACCATTCGTGTGCACAGTGAAAATGATTATAATGCAGCAGTAGAAGCATCCGAAATTTTGTTTGGAAATGCACCTACTGAAGCATTGAGTAAACTCGATGAAGAAACTTTGTTGAGTGTGTTCGAAGGCGTTCCGCAAATGCAAATTTCTCGTGATGAATTAGCTGCTGGAATTTCAGTGATTGAATTATTGTCCGATAAAGCAAACGTGTTTCCTTCGCGCGGAGAAGCCCGTAAATTAATTCAAGGCGGTGGTGTAAGTATCAATAAGCAAAAGCTAACCGATGTAAATGCAACACAAAATACAGATGGTCTTTTGCAGAATAAATATTTATTGGTGCAGAAAGGAAAGAAGAATTATTATTTGTTAATTGTGAATTAAATCGAGTTTAAATTGAAATTAACATTCAGCTACTAAAATATAAAAAATGTCTCCCACACGTCGTGTAATTATTGTCCTTGCCAGCGTTGGTGGAGGAAGTGTATTGTCCTACTTTATTTATAAGTTAAAGAGAGGAGGTGGTGAACTTACCACTCAGGATAAACATACTTTATTGACCAATATTGTTTTTTCAGTAGCGATTATTTTAGGTGTTGGATTTATGTTTCTTTGGAATAAGAAGAAGGATCTTTAATCTTTATTTTCATAATAGCAAATGATGAAAACTCCGAATGCATTAATTCATGCTACCTCGCCGTATCTTTTGCAGCATGCCTATAATCCGGTGCAATGGTATGCTTGGTCGGAGAAAACATTGCAAAAAGCACGCGATGAAAATAAATTACTGATCATCAGCATTGGCTATTCAGCTTGTCATTGGTGTCATGTGATGGAGCATGAGAGTTTTGAAGATGAGGAGATCGCCACGGTAATGAATAAGTCTTTTGTATGTATTAAAATCGATCGCGAAGAACGTCCCGATATCGATCAAGTGTATATGGATGCCGTACAAATGATGACCGGAAGAGGAGGGTGGCCACTCAACGTGATTGCACTTCCTGATCAACGTCCCATTTATGGTGGAACTTATTTTCCGAAGGAGCAATGGCGTCAAGTGTTATTACAGCTTGCTGCTTTTTTCAGAAATGATCCTGCTAAGTGTGATGAATATGCTGGCGAGTTGATGGATGGAATGAAGAAGATGAGTAGTGTTCAATTTTCGAAGGAGGATGCGGATCGAAGTTTTCCTGATCATACTGAATTGGTAAATCGTTGGTCGAAGCAATGGGATCACGAAGAAGGTGGACCTCTTCGCGCACCTAAATTTCCATTGCCCGATGGCTACCGATATTTATTAGCAACCACTTTTGCAGAGAAGAATGAAAGTACAAGTAGCCATGTTCATCTTACGTTAACGAAGATGGCATGTGGCGGAATATATGATCAGCTAGGAGGGGGATTTGCAAGGTACAGTACCGACATGGTTTGGAAAGTTCCTCATTTTGAAAAGATGTTGTACGATAATGCATTGTTGGTTTCGCTTTATGCAGATGGATTTAAAGAAAGTAAAAACTCTTTGTATAAAGACGTATTGGTGCAAACATTAGCGTTTGTTGAGCGAGAGTTGATGAGTGAACAAGGCGCATTTTATTCAGCGTTGGATGCCGATACCGAAGGAGTAGAAGGGAAGTTTTATTGCTGGACAATAGATGAAGTGAATCAACTGTTGTTGGATGATGCTCCATTAGCTATTGATTATTTTTCGTTGAATGAAAAAGGATATTGGGAACATGATTTATACATTGCATTGTGTCCAGAATCACTTTCGGATATGTTGGAAAAGTATAAATTGAAGGAAGATGAGCTAGCTGAAAAAATTGAAAGTATCAGCCAAAAAATGTTTGATGCCCGAAGTAAACGCATCGCTCCTGGCCTCGACGATAAAATTTTATGTTCATGGAATGCCATGATGCTTTCTGGATATTTGGATGCGTATGGGGCTTTAAATGATCCGCATTATTTGGAGGTAGCCATGCAAAGTGCCACCTTCATCGAGAAGAATTTCTTGAAGGAGGATCATCTTTTTCACGCTGCAAAGATAAAGGGGGATGAAATTTTAGTGACCATTCCAGGCTTCTTGGAGGATTATGCTTTCGTAATTGAAGCATTTATTTCACTTTTTTCTTGTACCATGGACGTTAAGTTTTTGGACATTGCCAATAAACTTACTCAAACGGTGTTGAAAGAATTTTCTAATGATGATTCTCCCATCTTTTGGTTTACCTCCTCTCATTCTGAGTCGCTAATAGCGAGAAAACAAGAAGTGCAGGATAATGTTATTCCATCATCGAATGCAGTGATGTCGAATTATCTATTGCGTTTGTCGCGAATTAATGGCGATTCGTCTCTATAAATTCGTTTTCGTAACATGTTGCAAGTGATGAAGCCCGATGTAGAAAAAGGAACTGCATGGTATAGTCGATGGGCGCGTGTGT
>JANOPQ010000203.1:0-6044 GCA_031421935.1 Bacteroidota bacterium
GGTTTGTTTACTTAAGCCTCGACTTTAAGAAGGATTTTGAAACGAAGTTGATTCCATTTGTAAATAAAAGGAAGATGATGAGCGATGTTTTTCTACTCGATGAACCCGATTACGATGCCTGGATAAACATGGTGGAACCCACTTGGCAAGGTTCTATTCCTGCCACTTTGTTTCTCACTCCAAATGCAGAAAACCGTAGTTTCCATGAAGGTCAGTTGACTTATCTTGAATTGAAAAAAATAATAAATACATATTTACCATGAAAAAATTGACATTTCTTCTATCAATGGCAACTTGTCTATTCCTCTTCTCTTTCTCTTCCGATAAAAAGGGATATTTAGTAGGTGATGATGTTGCCGACTTCAATCTTAAAAACACGAAAGGCGAAATGATATCATTAGCCAGCTACAAGGACGCAAAAGGCTTTATCATTGTGTTCACTTGTAATCATTGTCCATTTTCGGTGGCTTATGAAGATCGAATCATCGCTCTCCAAGCAAAATACAAGGCAAAAGGATATCCAGTTGTAGCCATTAATTCCAATAATAAGGAAGTTGTTCCCGAAGATTCGTTTGAAGAGATGATCAAAAGAGCTGCTGAGAAAAAATTCAATTTCAATTATCTCTACGATAGTACCCAAGAAATTGCTCACCAATTCGGAGCAGCCCGAACACCACATGTATTCATTGTGGAAAAGCAAAAATCGAGTCTGAAAATGAAATACATCGGTGCCATTGATGATAATACCGACGAACCAGAAGCCGTAACGAAGAAATACGTTGAAACCGCAGTCGACGAAATGTTAGCCGGCAAAGAGGTCACCACCCCAATGACAAAAGCGATCGGTTGTACCATTAAATGGAAGAAATAGCTGCAAGCTTCTAGCTTCTAGCTTCAGGCTGGCTTATTAACTAGAACTTTAACTTTACTATTGTGTACTCTTTGTGCACTTTTGTGAACTCTTGTGCCTCAAGTGCCTGCCTGCTGCAGGCAGGTTAAAAAAAGCGAGTTCAATGTTGTAAATACATCACATCTAGCATCTAACATCTAGCATCTAACATCTAATAAAGTTTGTGGCTAAAACACTAATTTTGCCCTCCGTTTCTTATTAAAGTACTTAGCCAAGATGCCATTTAAAAGCCCAGACGTTAGCTCCCTCGATCCGCGATATTTTATCATTATCAAGGGCGCGGCCATGCATAATTTGAAGCATATTGATGTAGCCATTCCTCGAAATAAATTTGTAGTAATAACAGGACTCAGTGGTTCTGGAAAATCTTCGCTTGCTTTTGATACGCTGTATGCAGAAGGCCAACGACGCTATGTGGAAAGTCTTTCTTCCTATGCCCGACAATTTATCGGTCGGATGGATAAGCCTCAAGTGGATTATATTTTGGGAATTTCTCCAGCTGTAGCCATTCAACAGAAAGTGAATTCTCGTAATCCACGTTCAACCGTCGGCACAAGCACAGAAATTTATGATTATATAAAATTGCTTTTCGCACGAATTGGTAAAACCTTTTCGCCCATCTCCGGAGAACAAGTGAAAAAGCATAATGTGGCGGATGTGGTCGACTTTGTCGTCAATTTTAGAGAAGGTCGATATCTAATCACTACTCCTTTGCTCAAAACAGTGGGTAGGGATTTATCGGAAGACCTTAATTCCTTATTGCAAAAAGGATTTACAAGGTTGCTGGTAGATGGGCAAACGAAAGACATTGAAGAATTCCTTACCGAAGCAGTTGAAGTAGAGGTGGCGGTGAAGACCATCAAAAAAGCAGCAGCAAAAAAGACAGTTGCAAAAAAATCTTCCAAAAAGAAAATAGATTTAGAAGCGCCTGTGATGGTGGAGCATGAGATTGTGCCTGGCTTCTTCCTCTTGATCGATCGCATTGCCATGAATCCAGAGCCTGATGAGGATTTGTTGGCGAGAATGTCCGATTCAGTTCAAACCGCATTTAACGAAGGTGATGGTATTTGTAGAGTTTTTCAGTTAGACGAAGATGGATCGACTATTGAGTACGATTTCTCCAATAAATTTGAATTAGATGGAATCACTTTCGAGGAGCCAAGCGTTCATCTTTTTAGTTTTAACAATCCCTTTGGAGCATGCAAACGCTGTGAAGGTTTTGGTTCCGTAATTGGCATTGATGAAGATCTTGTCATTCCCGATAAAAGTTTATCCATCTACGATGGCGCCATCGTTTGTTGGAAAGGGGAAAAGATGAAAACCTGGAACGAGAAGCTCATCATGGCAGCATACAAATTTGATTTCCCAGTGCATAAACCGTATTATGAGTTAAGTGCTTCACAAAAGGAAGTACTTTGGAAAGGGAATGCATTTTTTAAAGGGTTGAATCATTTTTTTAAAACCTTAGAAGAACAAACATTCAAGATTCAGTATCGAGTTATGTTGTCTCGCTTTCGTGGGAAAACTTTATGTCCCGAGTGCTTAGGAACTCGACTCAGAGCCGATGCTAATTTCATTAAGATAACAGGTCGGTCGGTCACCGATATTGTTTTAATGCCGGTGAAGGAAAGTTTAGCTTTCTTTAAAACCATCCAACTCAATGAAACGGATGCAGCCGTAGCCAAAAGAATTTTAACAGAAATCTTAAGTCGTTTGCAATTTCTGGATGATGTAGGCTTGGGATATCTTACCTTAAATCGCTTGAGTAATTCACTCAGTGGAGGTGAATCGCAGCGTATCAATTTGGCAACTTCATTAGGGAGTACTTTGGTGGGTTCCATGTATATTTTAGATGAGCCCAGCATTGGATTACATCCTCGCGACACACAACGTCTTATTACCGTTTTAAAAGCTTTGCAAGAAGTAGGGAATACCGTCATCATTGTAGAACATGACGAAGAAATTATGCGAGCTGCCGATCAACTGATCGATATTGGTCCTATGGCGGGTACACATGGCGGGGAGATGGTCTTTCAAGGAACATTTGCAGCCTTGCTAAAAGATAAGGAAAGCTTAACGGCGCAGTATCTCAACAAAAAGGAAGAAATTGAAGTACCTGCACAACGTCGTCGTTGGAAAAAATACATAGAGATAAAAGGAGCTCGAGAAAACAATCTTCAAAATGTGAATGTGAAATTTCCAATGGGCATCATGACAGTGGTGACCGGCGTAAGTGGTTCGGGAAAAACATCGTTGGTAAAGAAAATTTTGTATCCAGCCATCAAGAAATTAATGGGTGGTTATAATGAAAGCACTGGTAACTTCGATCATTTACTCGGAGATTATGGCGATATTCTAGGAGCTGAGATGATCGATCAAAATCCAATCGGTAAATCGTCAAGATCGAATCCAGTCACTTACATTAAAGCGTATGATGAAATCAGAACGCTGTATTCCGATTTGCCTTTAGCCAGAACACGTGGATTAAAGCCTTCCCATTTTTCTTTCAACGTGGAGGGCGGCCGATGTGAAGTTTGTCAGGGCGAGGGAATGATTACCGTAGAGATGCAATTCATGGCCAACATTCATCTCAAATGTGAACATTGCAAAGGCAAAAGATTTAAATCGGAGATCTTGGAAATTGAATATCGTGGCAACAACATTTTCGATATTCTCAATCTTACGGTGGATGAGACTTTAGAGTTTTTTGCCGACTACCAAGGACCGAGCAAGTACAAAAGTCTACATCAAAAAATAAGCAATAAAATTCAACCGCTTGCAGATGTGGGACTCGGATACATTCGCCTCGGACAAAGTTCTTCCACATTAAGTGGAGGAGAAGCACAGCGCATCAAACTAGCGAGTTTCTTAGGCAAAGGAAATTTTGCAACCAATACACTTTTCATTTTTGATGAACCTACCACAGGTTTGCATTTTCACGATATCCGCAAACTATTAGCAGCCTTCAACGCGCTCGTTAAAAATGGAAACACACTCATCGTCATCGAGCATAATTTAGAAGTCATCAAATGCGCCGATTGGATCATCGACATGGGTCCAGAAGGAGGAAATCAAGGGGGAGAAATCATCTTCCAAGGCCTTCCCGAAGATTTGATAAAAGAAAAGAGATCGATCACTTCGAAGTTTTTAGTGGAGAAATTATAGACCATCTTTTTTGAAAAGAATACCAGGTGGTTTGAAGTTTCGTATAACATTCATTCAATTAATTTTTCGAGGAAAAATTTAACTCGTTGAATTCCGATTGCATCTGCTTTGTCAACAGTTTGTAATTTCAAGTTGATGATGGATTACTAAAACCAAAATAATCTTTTAGGAAGGAAAAGAATGGTAATTTTATTGAATTAATGAGACAAAATATTTATATTTGAAGTAATGTTTGGTAGCTATCTCCCTCTTCTGCAATTTTAAAATGAAAAAATCTGTTTTTATTGTAATTCTAGTTAGTTTTTTTCTGCTCTTTTCAGGGCGAACAACGGCTCAATCTTATGTTACGAATGGTGATTTTGAAGCTTTGGACAGTTGTCCATATCAGTTATTTCAAGTAGAGTTTTGTAAAAACTGGTTCCCAGCAAGAAACACTCCGGATTTCTTTCATTGCGGATTACATACAGTTAATAATTTTAATTTTCCAAATACAGGTAGCGGTTTTATGGGTATGCTGGGCGGACTTCTTGCAGACACCGCATCCTATTATTATGGTGAGTTAATAAAAACTAAATTGCAATCTCCCTTAATTGCCGGGAAACGTTATCTCGTAAAATTTTCCGTAGGGCTCGATGTTTTTACAACCACACATGATCAGAATGATTTTGGCATATACTTTTTTAATAGCAATCACCCGCTAAACTTTGATTTTTATTCGAAAGACTGTCTGCTTGAAAAACCACAAATTAGTATTAATTCGGGAAGCCTTTTGCAAGGAGATTATGTAGATTTCTCTTTTTGTTTTATTCCGGAAGAGAACTTCGATAGTATATTAGTAGGTCCATGGTGTAATAACAAAACTTTGTCGGGTCCTTTGCATGTAGTATACTACTCGATTGATGATTTTAGTATCACCGAATTTCAAACTACTAATTTCGTTGGATCGCCGGTGCTGATGTGTGATAGTGGCAATGTTACTTTTAACCCTACCAACTGGACACAGCCCACCAATGTTCAATGGCAATTTGATGGAGGTAATCCTAACACGAGTAATTTCCTGTATCCATTGCCCGTAATTTACAATCAGCCGGGAAGTTATGATGTGACGTTTATTTTAGATGATGTATGCAACGATACCATTGTAAAGCCGGATTACATTACGGTTTTGGGCTCTCTTTCGGATGTTTTACCTGATGCAAAGGTGACGAAATGCTCGGAAGTCTCACTTCAGCTATCCACTTCCGATCAAATTTCAGGTAGGTGGTCCACAGGAGTATTTGGTTCAAGTATACAAGTAACCGACCCAGGTATTTATTACTTTACCCAAGAAAACGTATGCGATACGCTTGTCGATTCGGTGGAGGTTGTTAATGAAGTTTGTGCTTGTGGATTATACATTCCAAACGCATTTACTCCTAACGGCGATGGCAAGAATGATTTTTTTAAAGTGTACGGTGATGGAGAAAATCTAGTGATGAATATTTATAATCGTTGGGGTGAAGTGGTTTTTAGCACTCGCGATAAATTTTTCAGCTGGGATGGAAAATTTGAAGATGAAAATTCCAAGTTAGATGTATTTTATTACAAAGCGAGCTTTACGGACTGTCAACAGAGGCGAAAACAGGTGACCGGTAGAGTAACGGTTTTATATTAGTTTTTTCCAGAATTGATTCATTCTTTTGTTCGATCAAAATGTTTTGTGGTATGATGAATGGATGGTTTTATTAAAATCTGGGAGGTGAACGATTTTTGAAAATCACATAAAAAGGAAAATCTCTTTGCTAAGAAAGTCTAATTGAATATTGGAGCTTACAACCTTTCTATTCGAAGCTAAAATTTTAGGCGCCAGAAAATTCTAGTTGTGACCATTAAGTTTAAACCAAATCCTCCAGCGCACTTTTGTGATCTCATTTTACTCTAGTGCTTGCCTGCTGCAGGCAGGTTATTAAAAAAACATAACAACTAAAAC
>JANOPQ010000204.1:0-42452 GCA_031421935.1 Bacteroidota bacterium
GTACAAATGCAAATGCAGAATCCTTTAATGCTAAAATAAAACTCTTTAGAGCCAATCTGCGAGGAGTTAAAGATATTCCCTTCTTCTTGTTTAGAATGGAAAAATTATTTGCTTAGTCCCCATAAAATAAGGTTGTCCCAGAACTTTGCGTCTCCGCGCCTTTGCGAGAAAAATTAGCGTAGAGAAATTGGCGAAGAAAGAAGCATTACTCGTATGCGAATAAGTTATTGCAAGCATATTGTTCAAGCCTCTCCCTCGCGAGGCTTCGCGACCCTCTCCAGGGGAGAGGGAATTAAATAATTACAATAATCAGATAAAATTTGGATTTAACCATAGAAATCTTCGCGTCCCGATAGCTATCCATCGGCCGCCAAAGGCTTGCCGACGGCGCTGCGGGATTGCGAGAAAATTTAGCGAGATGAAAGCTCCCTAATCGTCGGGACGAATCACCTTGAACATGCCGATTCAGACACAAACTATAAAGTAATTTAGTATAGTTTGGGATTAGGAATAAAATATATTGAACTAGAATATTATTCCATTCGCTATTATTGTAAATTTGCAGTATTATGAGTACTGAAAAAGGCCCCAATTTCCTAGCCGAAATTATAGCAGAAGATGTTAAAAATGGTAAACACGGAGGAAGAGTGCTTACGCGTTTCCCTCCGGAACCCAATGGCTATTTGCATATTGGACATTCTAAATCGATTTGTTTAAACTTTGGTATTGCTCAACAGTTTGGAGGAAAAACAAATTTGCGTTTTGATGATACGAATCCTGAGAAAGAAGAGACGGAATATGTAGAGAGCATCAAAGCCGATATTAAATGGTTGGGCTTCGAATGGGCGAATGAGTTTTATGCTTCCGATTATTTCCCGAAGTTATATGCTTTTGCGGTTCGACTCATCGAAAAAAATTTAGCGTATGTAGACGACAGTAGTGCAGAAGAAATTGCGAATATGAAAGGTTCTCCTACCACACCAGGCATGGAAAGCCCATATCGTTCACGTACTACAGAAGAGAACTTAGATTTATTTGCGCGTATGCGTAAAGGAGAATTTAAAGACGGAGAAAAAGTGTTACGTGCAAGAATTGATATGACATCACCGAACATGCATTTTCGCGATCCCATTTTGTATCGCATCAAACATACCGATCATCATCGCACAGGAAGCGAATGGTGCATTTATCCAATGTACGATTTTGCACACGGACAAAGTGATGCCATTGAAGAAATTACACATTCTATTTGCACGTTGGAGTTTGAAGTTCATCGCCCATTGTACGAATGGTTTATCAATAAGTTAGAATTGTTTCCTAGTCACCAGTATGAGTTTGCTCGACTCAATTTGAATTACACGGTGATGAGCAAGCGAAAATTATTGCAATTAGTAAACGACAAGCATGTAAGTGGATGGGATGATCCGCGCATGCCGACCATTAGCGCATTGCGAAGAAGAGGCTATACACCTGAAAGCATACGCAACTTTGCGGAGCGTGTAGGTGTGGCACGAAGAGAAAATATTATTGATGTTGGATTGTTAGAGTTCTGTGTTCGTGAAGACCTCAACAAAAAAGCAACACGCGTGATGGCCGTTTTAGATCCTTTAAAAATGATTATCGAGAATTATCCGGAAGGAAAATCGGAAATGCTCACTACCGATAATAATACAGAAGATGAAAATGCAGGTACTCGAGAAATTCCATTCAGCAGAGAATTATTTATTGAGGCAGATGATTTCATGGAAACACCCGAGAAAAAATTTTTCCGTTTGGCTCCAGGGAAGATGGTGAGATTGAAGAGCGCGTTCATTGTAGAGTGTACCGATTTTGAGAAAGATGAAAATGGAAAAGTTTCGTTAATCCGCGCCCGTTATGTTCCCGAAAGTAAAAGTGGACAAGATACTAGCGGACTTCAAGTGAAGGGTGTTATACATTGGGTGAGTGCAACACACGCTGTTCCTGCGGAGATAAGATTGTACGAACGCTTATTTAATGTTGAAGATCCATCGAGTGAAGAAGGAGATTTTAAGGAATACATCAACCCAGATAGTTTACACATATTGAAAAATGCAATGCTTGAACCTTCTCTTAAAGAAGCTCAGCCTGGAATGCTTTATCAATTTATGCGGAAGGGATATTTTACTCCAGATACGGAAAGCGCAAAAGAGAAATTAGTCTTTAATAGGACCGTGACGCTGAAGGATAGTTTTGTGAAGGATAAAGGGAAATAGTTCGTTGACGTATGAAGTTAGACGAATTTATAAATAATGAAGGGATCTTTATCTATTAGACCGAGAATTTCAATTTAAAGTAAAGTAATAATTTAAATTTCCTTCGATACATGCACCACTCTTTCCGGAAAGGGAATAATAATTTTATTTTCTCTAAATAGTTCAAAGATTTTTATTCTCGTATTGCTTAAAATATTTTCTACTCGGAAAACATTTTCAGTCCAAAAGAAAACGGTAAAATTAATTCGTGATTCGCCATATTCTTCAAAACGAACAAAGGGCTCTGGTATTTTTAAAATGTTGTCCTGTGCCACTGCCGCCTCTTTCATTAATTGCATAACTAGCTTTATGTCTGAATTATAGTCTACACCAACCGTAACATCAAAACGAGAGGCTTTTTTGTTGTGTGTCCAATTGATGAGTTGAAGTCGCGTTAAATCGGAATTAGGTAAGATGATGTATTTTTCTGAACGAGTAAAAACAGTTGTTGTTCTTAAATTAATTTCTTGAACCCGACACACCAATCCATTTACTTCGATTACATCATCCACTTTCACGGAACCATCTACCAAAATAATAATTCCAGAAACAAAATCACTAAATAAATTCTGTAGACCCAGACCAATTCCAACCAAAAGTGCAGCAGAACCCGCAATGAGTACCGACAAACTAAATCCCATCAACTCTAGCCCAACAACAAACGCGATTACGAGTAAGAAATATTTGAGCAAGCTATAGATCGCAAATTTCTTTGCTAAATCATGTGACCTCGTGCTATAAATAAGTCGTTTAATAATTTGTAAAACAACAAATACAGAAAGAAAATAAACTAAAATATATAAAATGGAAATTACTTTTATGGTATGATCTCCTAGCTGAAATAACGTAGAATTTAATAGATCGATCATCGTTTTTTATGGAGTTATTTACCTAACGATGAAAGTAGTAATAATTTTGATGTTTCAGAACCAGCTATAGTATATTTTATTTTTCTTGTATAGATATTCCCTTAGAGATTGGCGAGGAGACTTTTGGCTTTCTTATAAACTAAAAGGCGCAACCCCAATGCAATGAGGTAGCGCTCTTTAAATTGGAATAATGCGTACTACTATTTAATAATTGTCGCATCGCTATAAAACTCCACCTCTCCTGACGATACATCGTAATTACCACCTGCTATTCCGATGGTTCCCGACTCAACCATTTCTTTTAAGATGGGACTTCTTTCTAAAATTGCTTTCACTGTTCTTTTCACATTGATGGTCGCTACCTTTTCTACAAATTCATCATTGGAAGAATTACGATTTTCTTTTGTAGTCGCTTCATCATCCACAGCTGGTCGAATCTTAGAAAGTAAGGCTGTAAGATTACCCATTTCCACATGATCACATGCTCCTTTCACAGCTCCACATTTAGAATGCCCCAGTACAACAATTATTTTTGCACCCGCTACCTTACAAGCGAACTCCATGCTTCCGAGGATATCTTCATTCACAATGTTTCCTGCTACGCGCACGCTGAAGATATCGCCTAGTCCCTGGTCGAAAATAAGTTCAGCAGATGTGCGAGAGTCGATACAACTTAAGATAACGGCAAATGGATGTTGGCCGTCCGACGTTTCATTCGCTTGTTGTAGCAAGTTGCGATTCACTTTTAAATTGTTGGTGAATCGAGTATTTCCTGATTTTAATATTTCAAGTGCTTGAGCAGGTGAAATAGAATCTTGAATTTCTTTTGTTAATGTTTTCATCACTTCTTTTATTTGAGGTTGTGTAAATCGCCAGTTATTATCTACAATAATATTTTTGGTAGATGCATTTTTTTCATAATCATTAATTAATTCAATTACATCGAAGGAAATCGCTTTTGATTTAGTATAATCGATGATGACTCTAGAGTTTTGTGGAATAGCGTCTAACGCTTGTAGGATGCTCGCCTTGTTGAAAAAAGAAACTTCTTCTGCTAAGGATATATGATGAACTTCTTGTCCCTTGTCGTTGGTGATGACGTCGTGTAGATGTGAATTTCGATAACTTTCACGGAGCACATAGAAGATACCGAATAGTATTCCGATGGTGATACCTTTTAATAAGTCGGTGAATATTATTCCAACAACAGTGGCTACAAACGGAATAAATTGAGTCCATCCTAGATTATACATTTGCTTAAATAGGCTGGGCTTCGTTAGTTTGTAACCGACCATCAAAAGTATAGCCGCTAAACTTGAAAGCGGTAAGAGGTTTAATATCGGTGTTAAGAGTATTGCGCTAATCAAAAGAAAGATACCATGTAAAATTGTTGACATTTTTGTTTTACCTCCAAAATTGATGTTTGCCGAACTTCTCACAATAACTTGAGTGATGGGAAGTCCGCCAATAAGTCCTGAAACTACATTTCCCAATCCTTGTGCTTTTAATTCTCTATTAGTTGGAGTAATTCTTCTAGCAGGATCTAACTTATCTGTTGCTTCAACACTTAATAAAGTTTCTATACTAGCAATGATGGCAAGCACAACTGCAACTTCATAAACTTTATAAGAAGTCAATACAGAAAAATCGGGGAAAGTAAAGAGTCCTAAAAATTCAGTAAAATTTTTTGGCTCCGGTAAATTCACCACTTGATCTGAAGCTAAACTAAAATTAAAATAATTGTTTTGAAATAAGTAATTCATCAAGATACCGAAGAAGACTACGACAATCGGTCCTTGAATGAGTTGAAATATTTTGTGCTTCTTGGTAAGTACCGTATCCCATAAAATCAAAATGGCTAAAGAGATAATTGAAATTAATATAGCACCAGTAGAAAAAAGATCCATTGCATTACTAATGGATGAAAAAGTATTTTCTCCATTGTTTTGGAGAAAGGAATCATCTCCTTCCGAATCTTTATCGTATCCTAAGGCGTGTGGAATTTGTTTTAGGATAATAAGCAATCCTATCCCGCTGAGCATTCCTTTAATTACAGATGAAGGAAAGAAGTAAGCGACAAATCCAGCTTTCGCAAATCCCAGTGCAATTTGTATTAATCCAGCAAGTACAACCGCCATTAAAAATGCAGGCCATGAACCTAAAGTTGCGATAGAACTAAATACGACAACGGCAAGTCCAGCCGCTGGACCACTTACTCCCAATGTTGAACCACTCGCAATCCCTACTATTATTCCACCAATAATTCCAGCGATAATTCCCGCAAATAGTGGCGCTCCAGAAGCCAATGCGATTCCTAAACATAAAGGCACAGCTACAAAAAATACGACTATGCTTGCGGGTAAGTCATATTTTATCTCTTTAAATAATCTCTGTTTTTCCAAGGTATTTCTAATTAATTGCTGCAAAGATAAGATACAATTCTAAGCAATTGTAACACGCTATTGTCTTTGTAATGAAAATTATGTAATATTAATGTAATTGATAATCATCAAATAAATTCGAGAATCGTAATCTATTTAAACATAAAATAAATGAAATTGTTTTACAGGATTTGGACGATTAATTTTGGAAAAATTCAATTTCTTTAACATTTAATTAATCCTCAAAAGTGGTTGTGCTCACATTTAAAAATTCTCTAGGCAACATTTAAATGCATTAACCGATTTTGGAAAAACTAGAAGCGAAACCAATATTTTAGATTACAAAGAGAACCTCGTTTGTGATACGATAAAAAAATGGTAGTGTTTTTTTTAAGATTCGAAATTATAGAACCATTTTATTTCACACGAACATAAACAAGTTTTATCGACTTATTATCCGTTGCTCTTTCATCAATTTCAAATTTTCCAATACTCTTTAACAACAAGGCCAATTTCATATAACCAAAATTTCTAGGATCGAAAGCTGGTTGCTTTTTCAAAATTAAATTTCCAACATCACCCAAGAAAGCCCAGCCACTATCATCTCCTAAAGACGTTATACTAGTTGAAATAAGTTGAATAGTATCGTGACCTATTTTTTGCAGTGCTTCTTTGGTTTCGCTTTTCTTTTTCTTATGATTTTTTCCTCCATGGGATGAGACCTCTATTACTTCTTCCGGAACTTTTAAAATTTCCAAGTAAATAAATTTATCGCAAGCTACAATGAATGGATTCGGCGTTTTCTTTTCTCCTAATCCAATCACAAGCATTCCGGCTTCACGCAATCGAGTAGCTAATCTGGTAAAATCACTGTCGCTGGAAACAATACAAAAACCATCTACCTTTTCAGAATAGAGAATGTCCATAGCATCAATGATCATATTTGAATCCGTAGAATTTTTTCCTTTCGTATATCCATATTGTTGGATGGGTGTAATCGCATTTTCAAGCAACACTCTTTTCCATCCCCCTAAATTGGGCTGCGTCCAGTCGCCACAAATTCTTTTAAAAGTAGGCGTACCATACTTTGCAATCTCCTCCATCATTTCTTTAATGTTGGTGGAGGGAATATTATCAGCATCGATTAAAACGGCAATGCGGACTTCTTTATTTTCTTTCATTATTTGATTTATTTTTGATTAAATATTTCAAATATATTTTTTATATAGATATAAATTGAAATAGTTTTGTTAGGATAACTAATAAGCATGTTTACCTACCGACCATCCTTTTTCTTTTAAAAATTTATTTCCAGATTCAATGGCTCCCGTTTCAATTTGTGTTCCCATCGAATCATTCCAGCGATTCAAAAATCCGAAGAGTGCAATCACACCTAAAATTTCTACTATTTCTCCTTCGTCCCAATGGTTGCGAAGTGCCTCTGCAATTTCATCATTCACTGCATTCGGAATCATAGAAGCTGCTAATGCAAAATCCAACGCTGCTCTTTCTGCTTCTGAAAAAGAAGCATGTGTTTTATAATCCCAGATGTTTTCCAATTGATCTTCTTGTGCACCGTAACGCTCTGCAGCACGAATGGTATGCGCTTGACAATAATTGCAACCTGCAGTAAAGCTGCTGATATAACCAATCAATCGTTTCAATGCACTTGTTACACGACCTTTATTTTCCATCACCGCTTTGTTCATTTCAATAAACGAAGTAGCGATAATAGGTCGGTGATGCATAGTCATAACACTGTTTGGACAAAAGCCTAGCGTTTCATTATAAAAGGCAATTAGCTTTTGAAGTTCAGGATCATTCACACTCGACTTCGGATTAACCAATGGTTGCTTCATCTTATTTTCTTTGTAAATTTTAGTCTAAAGTAATTAATACTTCTGAGTTGAAAAGCGATTCATTGTTGAAATCGAGTATTGTTTCTAAAGGGTAATTCAAACTAGTAAACGGAAAAATACGAGGAAATAAAATCAAAAAGTTTAATTTCGAATAATTTTTACTTGGGTAGCAGCCGGACCTTTTGGTCCCATCATTATTTCAAAAGTCACTAGATTATTTTCTTTGATGGCCTCTAACAAATTGTTCGCATGAACAAAAATACTTTCTTGTGATTCACTGTCTTTAATAAAACCAAAACCTTTTGCATCATTGTAAAAACTTACCACTCCTTTACGAATAGGATCATCGGACAATGTATCATCACGCTTCGGAATTCCTATTGTGATCGATTCTGCTGAGACAACTGTTTTCTTGGTAGGATCGGGAGGGGTAGAAGTAAGCATTCCGTTTTCATCCACATAAGCCATCATATCTTCCAGACTACTTGACTTAGGATTGTCTTTCTTCGCTTCCTTTTTCTGCGCTTTCTCTTTCCGCTTCTTATCTTTTTTACTTCTTACTTCCTTCTTATTAAAGGATTCTTGTGATCTACCCATTTTTATTTTTAGAAATTGTGTTTTATGTTTCTACTAACAAAAAAGCCTATCACTTGTGACAGGCTTTTTCTTACAAGAAAGTTAAATTGTAAATATTAAACTACCTTTACATTTACCGCATTCAAGCCTTTTTTGCCTTCTTTCAAATCGAATTCAACTGCATCACCTTCTCTGATCTCATCGATCAATCCAGAAATGTGTACAAAGTGTTCTTTGTTGTTGCCTTCTTCGCAGATGAAACCAAAGCCTTTAGCTTCATTGAAGAATTTTACTGTTCCTTTACTCATGTTAATTAATTTTTGTTTTAAATATAGGTGGCAAAGTTAAGTATTAAAACAGTGCGATGGTAAAATATCTTTGTTTTCAACGTTTATTTAAGAAATACTTTCACTTTCAAGCTTCGATTTTAGCAGATTATTGAAGTCCAATGTCAAGAAAGTTGGCTAAACAAATGAAGGATAAATCCAACATATTTCTCTAAAATACATTTAATCAATAGTTTATATATTGAAATTTGCAGGCTTCAAAGCTTCTGAGGATCGAATATTTCCAAATCTCTTTTTCGGAACTATCTTAAATCTCTTCTGAAAATAATTGTTAATAACGTTGAAAAACGAAGATAATAAATGGACTTTTCGACCAAAAGGTTAAACAAGGGGGCAAATAAAGAGTAAACGAAAGAGGATAGTTGGGATACTAAGGAAGAAAAAGACTTGTTTTCTTACTCCAGACAACGTTTTTGATATTCATGCCTTCGGCGCCCTCCTTGTGGTATCTATTTTCTTGAGGTGTAATAATTTTGCTTTCTTTATTTCTGTTTTGTAACAGGTACCTGAATCGTATTGCTTTATTGGTTTTGAAAGCATAAATTTTGGATAAAAAGAATTAATTATTACTGACTGAAATATATTTGTATTTGGTATTAGTGTTCTCCTTTCTGATCAAGTTTCCAGGAATCAGTTTTTAAGGCTTCTAATGAAATAGACATTGCAATTACTTTTCCTTTCTTTTTCCAACACTAGATATAAATATTTGTTTCATCTTTCTATTGGTTTTTAAATGTTAATCTTTGACCAGGAATGAAAGGGTGGAAGTTGCCGTTTTCATAAACAAGATTACCGTTGACAATTGTGTGTGTAATTTTTGAATGAAATGTTTGACCTTCTAGAGGCGACCAACCACATTTATACAAAATGTTTTCTTTATTTACTGTCCACGAAGAACAAAAATCAACCAAAACCAAATCCGCAAAGTATCCCTCCCTTATAAATCCTCGTTTTTCAATTCGATAAAGCATAGCTACATTATGACACATTTTTTCAGCAATTTTTTCTAGAGGAATAAGTCCTTGTTTGTAAAGTTCAAACATAATATTTAATGAATGCTGCACCATTGGCGCTCCTGACATGGATTGAAAATATGGTTTTTGTTTTTCTTCTAAAGTGTGCGGTGCATGATCAGTGGTTATAATATCAATCCGGTCGTCAAGTAATGCTTTCAAAAGTCCAATTTTATCTTTTTCTGTTTTAATTGCAGGATTCCATTTGATTAAAATTCCTAATCGCTTATAATCTATATTCGAAAACCAAAGATGATGAATAGAAACTTCTGATGTAATTTTTTTCTCTTCTAGTGGAATATTGTTTTGAAATAAATGAGTTTCGGCCTCGGTAGATAAATGTAAAATATGCAATCGCGCATTATGTTTTTTAGCAATGTTTATTGCTCTTTCGGTTGCCAAATAACAAGCTTCTTCGCTACGAATTAGAGGGTGGCATTCAATTGGAATATTTTCTCCATATTTTTCTTTGTAAATTTTCTCGTTTTCCTCAATTATTTTTTCTGTTTCGGAATGAATTGCGATAATTGATTTACAATTTGAAAAAAGATTTTCCATTATTTTTGGATTGTCAGCAAGTAAATTTCCTTTGCCAGAAAAATAAAGTCCATCGTCTGAAATGCCAATAAAATGAGAGGGGTCCATTTTTATTACCTCCTCAAGATTTCCCCCATTCACACCTAAAAAGAATGAGTAATTCGCAAATGACCTCTTTGATGCAATGCTAATTTTTTCATTAAGAATTTCGATTGTTAGCGTATTTGGAATTGTATTAGGCATGTCAATAAATGATGTTACTCCACCGGCAACGGCTGCTTTACTTTCACTAAAAATATCACCTTTATGCGTTAAACCAGGTTCACGAAAATGTACTTGTGCGTCAATCACCCCAGGAAACAAATATTTTCCTGTTGCATCTATAGTTTGAATGCTTTCAGGAAACATTAGCCTACTTCCAATTTTTATAATAATTCCATTTTCAATAAATACGTCTCCGGTGAAAATCTTCCCTTCATTGACAATTTTTGCGTTTTTAATGAGTGTTCGTTCTTTCACTTTATTTTTATAATTGAATTGGTTTTAAATTATTTTTGCTCTTGCACCTAACCACGTTGATTGGTGAGCATATTTGTATTGCCGATTAAAAATATGTTGCCATCTGTTGCATTAATTGTCTTTAATGTCAGAGTCAATGTTGGTGTTAGATGATTTGTTTCTAAAGATTTCAATGAAATAGCCAAGTTGTAAAAAGTCTCTACCTGTTTCATCGTTTATTTTATAGTCGAATTGATGTAAATAACCAATCTGTAGAGTTGTTGTCTTTGATGGTTTATAATTAAATGCTAACAACATTCTATTTCTTTCAAAGAAAGGTTCTGTGTTGGTGAAAAATATTTCATTCCCTGCAGAAATTTGAAAAGGTTTGTAATCACTTTTATTTTTTCCAAATGAATAAGACACACCAAGCCTATATCTAAACCGATTTCGATAGCCATTGCTAGTAAATCTAAATTCTGAACGGTAACGTTGTTCAATTTTAAACTTACCAACGGATTGAAATAAAATTATCTGAGGCCAAAGTCTAAATTCATCATTATTTTTAGGTACAACAAAATCGCCACCTTCTTTATACGTTTGGTAGCTACCAGCACCTATGGCAAGCAGTAAATTTTTTTGAACTTTATAATTAATCCCGCCCTTATATTCATAATAATGAAAATTACTATAAAATTTTAATGAACGAAGTTGTGCTTCACCAAAAACACTCCATTTTTCGTTAGGGTTGTATTTTAAATTAAAAATGTTCCAACTGCCTATGTCAAAAGTTTGTGCAGATACATTATTCATAGTAAAATATAATGTAAGTAACGTTATAAATAGTATTCTCATTTAGTTGGGATGGTTGGGATTTCTTTGGGCTCTGAAACAGAAAATGATTTATCGAAAAAATGAGAATTAGGGATGGTAATTATTTCATTATTGTCTGTTTTTAGGTGGACAAAAAAGTAATTCAATTCAACAATTATTCCTTCATAATGATAGTCTTTGTGTAATACTTTTATGGAGTCTCCTAATTTTATAGGATGATTAAAGAATATCAAAATGCTTGAAGTAATATTGGAGAGCAATGACCATTGGGCAAAAAAGGCAATTCCGACAGCTGTTAAAATTGAACTTGCAAAAAGTGCAATTTCATTTTGTTTAAATCCCCAAACACCTGTTAGTAGGATGATCGCAGTTAAAGTTGAAAATAGCTGCACGGCTCTAATAGCCATTTTTCTCCGGCCTCTTTCTAATCTAGTTTTTTTGAGAAAATTATTAATGATAGTTTTAAATACAAAATACAATATAATGTATAAAATTAAGATTATAAAGGTTTCAATAATTTGAATTTTATATGTTTCCATTGATTATTGATTGATTGTTTTCTTTTCTCTATTTATTCCAATAAGGTTAATGCTTTCGTAAAGTAACGTAGCATTTACCAGCAAGCGGTCAAGTTCTTGTTCAAAAAACTGTTCGGTGTATTTATTCCCGTTTTTAGGGTGGTACAAAAGCTCTTTAAAGCTGTTCGAGAGTGTGGTAATGTATTCCTTTTTTTGAGCAGCATCATTAATAAATATTGGAGGATATAAATTATACATCAGCATCCAGTTTTTTGCAATTCTTGTTACACGTCCATTTCCATCTGCAAAAGGGTGAATTCTAATTAATTCATGATGGAAATAAATAGCTCTTATTATAGGGTTTGAAATATTTTGCATACGATAGAATAACTCCCCAACTAGCATAGGGACTTCTTTTGGTTCTGGACAGATGTGCATTCCTATTTGAACAAGTGAATGACGATAGTGATTAGGATGAATTGAATTTGTTTCTGGAGAGATCAATCGGAGAAGTTGAAATAGTTGTATTTCTTTTTCAAAGTTCTTATTTGAATTTATTTCTTCAACCACAAAATCAAGGGAGACTTTTAAGTTGGCTAAATACTCCATTGCTTCTTCTTCATCTTGAGCTTCCATTTGTGCGTTTTTAATCCCAACAAGCTCCTTCAAATTGTGCATGCCTGTCAAATAAGTATCCAAAAGATCATCATCTAAATGATGTCTACTGTATATAATAAGTCTGTAAATTGACTTCGTTATGTTGTCAATTTGATTTAGTTTTTTTTGATTTATTTCAATTAATTCTATGGGTATTAAATCCATGGGTGTTTTTGTCTTATTTCTTTATACTTAAATCAAAAAAATTGAATCTGTTTTAAATCCAATTTGTTCTTGCTGTTGCACATAACCAAGTTGATTAGTGAGCATGATTGTATTGCCGATCTTAAATTCAGGTGTATTGTAGTGATGATGTCCGTAAATCCAAAATGCTGCATTAGAGTTGAAAATAAAATCGTGAAGCTCCACGGCAAATGCTTCGTTTATGTTACTGCTTTTGTATTGTTCAGGATAATTTAAGAGCGTTGGCACATGATGAGTTACCACCACATTGGTTTTTGATTCGGATGCATTCAATGCCATTTTTATGAAGGTATAAGCAGTTTGATGCAATCTATTGAATTGAGCGGGTGTTAGTTTTTCACCCTTTATTTTTATCATCGAAAAATCTGAAACACTTTTCTTGACAACCCATTCGGTTTGAGGACTAATAGAACCCCACAATGTGCTGAATATAAAATTTACATTTTTGTGTGAAATAATTTGATTATTTACCAAAATAACATTCTCTCGAATTTTTTTATACAACGAGGTTTTCACATCCCCTAAATCGTAATGGTAATATTCGTGATTGCCTGGAACCCAATACACTTTTTCATAGTTTGCTGAAATGAAATCAATAAAATAGTTATGGTCCTTTAAAATTGCAAATGGAATTATATCACCCGCAAGCAACAAGCTATCCCCTGTTGCTTGCAGAGGGGTTTTAGAAAGGAAATTTTTATTTTCCTTAAATTCTAAATGCAAATCTGAGCAGTATTGTATTTTCATTTTACATAATGATTGCCGTTTTTAAATCAGCGTTTATCGTTTCTAATTTATTTTAGTGTGTTATCGCCATGTAGCGCTTGCCAGTTTGAATTCAGCTACTGCGGATTGGTACTTAACATGTAGTTCAATTAATTTTATTGCCGATTGAACATAGGTTGCTTCTCTACTGTTAATTAAAAATATAGAGCTTTCACCCATCAAAAACTTTTGTTTTTCTGCTTCCAGTAATTTAAAATAATTTGAAACAGCTGAATTGAACAGTTGAATTTGTTGTTCTAATGCGATGAGTTCGTTGTTATAACTCTTAATTTTATTTGATAACTCAAGCCATTTGATATCCACCTCTAGTTTGGTTGCTTGAATATTTAATTTTGTGGTATTCAATCGGCCTCTACTCTCTCGCAAAAAAATTGGAATGTGAAAATCAATTCCCCATGTATAATTGTTTGCAGAAAAACCACTAAAGTCATCAAAATTACCTTCAGTGGGCTCTGTCAACATATTGTACTTTAAATTTAAAATGGGCTTTAGTTGCTCGGCATTCCATCGCCTTTCTATCTCCAATTGTTGCAACTTTAAATCGTACCCTAGTAATTGAGGATGATTTAATTTTAAATCATTCAAAATGGCTTTTAGTGTGTCTTTTGAAATTTCTTGGGGTGAAAATAGTTTATCAATTGATGGTGGAGTTAATTGATCGGTTATTTCAAGAGGAGTATTTTCTTCAAACCATAAATAATTGGATAATTCTAAAGTGGCATTTTGGTAATTTAATTGTGCTTGATTTAAGCTCAACTCACGTACCTGCACCAGAATAAAAGCTTCCAAAGTATCAATCGCCGGTAAATCACCACCAACAAAACTTTGTACAACTCCAACCAATCGCTCATTTGCCAAAGTCAAAGCATTTTGATATAATTGCATTTGGTTAAAGTGATTTACCCAGTCTATGTATTTTATTGTAGCCTCATAAAAAAGTGAATTTAACATCATCTCCTGCTCAAAGTAGGTTGACTTAGCATATAATTCCGCATGTTTGATTGAGGCTCTGCGTTTATCAATAAAAAGTCCTTGACCAATGGGCACGGAGACGCCAGCATAAATTAAACCATTTGCAGCAGTTTTATTTTCAGGGTTTAAATTTACACCTTGATTTTGGTCGTAGCCAGCGGTAAAGTCCACTGCATACCACGTAGGGACTCGTAATCCTCCCGAAAATAGTCTGTAATATTCTTGATTGTTAAATTGTTTTTGATCCAGATTTGAGAATAGAGACGGGTCTAATTGTCCTTTAGATTTTCTAACTTCATTCTCTCCTTTCTGAATTAATATGGAAGCTTGTTTGCTAATCGGATGAAAGTTTTCTAAGTACCAAAATAAATCTTCCTTTGAAAATGTTTTTATGCTGTCCTGAGCATAAGACAATTTACACAAAGACAGGATCAATGTAAGTGTTAAAAGTTTTCTATTCATCCTTTATCTTTCTGTTCTAGTTTTTGCTCTTTGCTCTTATAATAATCGGGTGGAAAGCCACTTATTTGTCGCCATATTTCATACCAGATAGGGACGTCTTTTAACAGCGCCATACCAAATGCTCCGGCACTCGGACGAAGTTCTTTTGGCCATGAATAATCAGTATCGTCTGCTATTATCAATATCCTATATTTACCATTACTACTCACAAAATTATCAACTGCGACCACTTTTCCTCCATAGGTACCATACGAAGAATTTGGCCATCCCGAAAAAACTATGTTAGGCCAACCGTCAAAAATTATTCGAACATGCTGCCCCTTTTCAATGAGCGGAATGTTGAGTGGTTCAACGAATAATTCAACTGCCAATTTATAATTCGATGGCATAATACTTATTAAATCTTCTCCTTCTTTTACTGTTTCACCAATACCTGTTCTAATGGCTCTTGTAATATAACAATCTTGTGGCGCTGTGATATAATACATTCCTGTACGAACCGAATAATTCATTAATTGAGTTTGCATCTTAGCTACATCTCCTTCAGCATGATACATATCTGAAAGAGATGCGTACTTGTCGGATTCAACTTTTGCAAGTTTTTCACTGTATTGATTTTTTATGGAAGTGCGTTCAATTACAGCGTTTAAGTATTCATTTCGGCCTATTAATAATTTATTTTCCGCACTAACAATTTTTGCCAATGCATCTTGCAATTTTTGTTTTCGTTGTTCTAGATCTGTCAGTGATTTCAAACCGTCTTTGTACAACTTTTCCATTCTATTTAGTTGCTCCTTGGCAATTGAATACTCGGTTTCCGCAGCTTTTAAATTAATACTGTCCGATTCGATTTTTAATTTCGCTTGTTTAACATAGTTTTCCGTTTGTTCAATTTTAAGTTGTTGCGTTTTGTATAAAGCATCAATTTGGGCATCTAACGATTTTACTTTTTCCATGTATGAAGCAACCGATTGCTCTTTTGCTATAATTTGTTTTCCAGCTCGAGGAACAATTTCGGGGTCCATGTATTCGCTTTTCAACTCAGATAGATAAAGTATAGTATCTCCCTTTTTTACAAAATCTCCCTCATTAACAAACCATTTTTCAATACGTCCGCCAATAACTGACTGAATAGTTTGCGGACGATGAGAGGGATTTAAAGCGGTTACGTTTCCTCTGCATTGAATATTTTGTGTCCAAGGAACAAACATAATAATTAGGAAAAAAATAAAGACCCCCGCTAGTATTCGAGTAAGTATTACCCTTGCTCGGAAATCTTTTAAAAGGGAGAACGAGAAATATTTTTTAAATATTTCGTCGTTATCTGTTTCGGCTATATTAACTCTCTTCATCTTTATCATAAAATAATTTTTTACCCATTTCCTTTTCTTTTTCCGCTAATTCATAATAAGAACCCTCTGCAATTATTTTCCCATTTTCAAGGACAACAATCCTATCCATCATCTTTAAATAATCAGGATTATTAGTTGTAATGAAAACAGTCCATTCGTATTTTTTGTTAAAAAAATATTCCGTGATTTTGTTTCGCAACCCCGCTTCTAATAAACCAAAAGTGTCTTCTAAAAGAATTAATCTTGGATTTTCTGCTATACAACGAGCCAGAATAATTTTTAACTTGATGCTATTGGATAAGGTTTTACCTTCTGACAGGATAGTGGTTTCAATACCTTGCGGAAGAGATTGTATATAGGGCAACAAATCTAGAAGGTCACAAATTTTTATTACTTCTGACATTGATATCTCATCTTTACCCAAAGCAATGTTTTCATAAATGGAACCTTCGAAAAGAGTATTTTCATTAAGGTTATCTCCGATTATTCCTCGAAGCGCATCAGTATTTAGGTTGCGCATTGGAATATCGTTAAAGCTAAGAGAGCCTGCATATTCATTGTAAAGGCCAGCAATAATTTTCAATAGGGTTGATTTCCCAGCGCCATTGTATCCAGCAATGCCAATTTTTTCACCTGATTCAACTACAAGCGTAATATCCTCTAATGTTTTATCCTTATTTTCAGGGAAAATAAATGACATATTTTTTATTTGCACGGATAAACCTGAATTATTTTTATCCATTACAATTGTTCCTTGATATTCTAATGGAATATCCGTCACCTCACCAATTTTTTCTAACGATGTTAATACATCAAAGAAAGTTTCAAAACCTGTTATCAACTTTTCGACTGCAATAAGAATCATTAAAATAATAATTTCTGCTGCTATAAATTGACCAATGTTCATTTGTTGGTTTATTACCAATAATCCACCAACAACTAAAAGTCCGGCAGCGATCAATGCCTTAATTCCAACCATGCAGACGTATTGCATAATTAATACTTTGAAATGATTTTTTCTGTTTTTAATCCACTCTGCAGTTATTTGGTCTGTTTTGTTTAGTGCTAAACTTGTAACACCTGCTAACTTAAAAGTTTTCATTGAACGACCCAAGTCTTCAAGCCAATGAACAAGTTTATATTTATATTTTGATTCACGGATACTGGTATCAAGTCCTAAAGGAAAAGTATATTTAATCACAAAGTATACTATGATGATAACAATTAGTGAAAAACTAATAAAGAATGGATGATAAAACATTAGTAATATCAATCCTAAAGCAATTTGAATGATCGCTATTGAATAATCAAGGAGGATTTTTGAAACACCTTTTTGTACTATAATCGTATCAAAAAAACGATTGACCAATTCGGGAATAAAGGCTTTGTCAACAGCCTCTGTCTTGAATTTTGGAATGCGATTGGCAAAATCAAAAGCTGAATTTACAAAAATCTTTTGTTGAATATTCTCAGAAACTACTTTTTGCATAATCATTAATAAACCTGAAACAATAATACCAGCCGTAACTAAAATCACAACTACAATCCATGAAGTTGAAATTTGCGCTCCTTGAATAAGATTCACTATCGCCTGAATTCCAAGAGGAACGGATAGAGAGATTAAGGCGCTAAAAAATCCATATATGTAAATACTATTTACTTCATGTCGGTATTTATGGAGCAGGTGCCAAAATCGCTTAATCGGAGATATTATTTCAGTTTTTGTCATTTTTATAATTTTTATTTTCAGCTCTTTCTCTCCCTTTGATTTTAGCTAAACCAAAGTTTTTTATTAAGAACACTTTCTGCAAATATTTTGTTTAACTTAAATCTATCTTGATAAGGTTCGGCTTCTAATTGCGTGCCTGTGCGATAAATATCACCGTTTAATGTTCCAAATGTAACACTATCTATTGAATCGAGTAATTTCAAATTCATTTCCATCGGTTCGAGAACAGGAAAAATTACTTCTTCTTTTTTGTGCTTCGTTATCAACACAGCCGTTCTGTTTTTGAATATGTTGTTCGAACCCATTGTAAAAATTCAGTATTTAAAATCGTCCATAAACTTAGTTGTGAAATCACCCTTTATGAATTGTTCATTTTCCATAAGTTTAATGTGAAAAGGAATAGTAGTTTTAACACCTTCAATAACGTATTCACTGAGAGCTCTATGCATTTTTGCAATGGCTTCAACTCTTGTCTGAGCAACAGTGATGAGTTTTGCTACCATGGAATCATAGTTCGGAGGGATCGTATATCCAGAGTAAATGTGAGAATCAACTCGAATCCCATGGCCGCCTGGAGTGTGTAGATTCGTTATTTTACCAGGCGAAGGACGAAAATTTTGAAATGGATCTTCCGCATTAATTCTGCATTCGATAGCGTGGAGTTTTGGAAAGTAATTTTTACCGGAGATTGGAATGCCAGCTGCAATTTTAATTTGCTCTTGAATCAAATCATAATTAATTACCTCTTCTGTTACCGTATGCTCAACTTGTATCCTAGTATTCATTTCCATGAAATAGAAATTGCGATATTTATCCACTAAAAACTCAATGGTACCCACACCTTCGTACTTAATATTTGTACAAGCTTTTACTGCTGCTTCTCCCATTTCTTCTCGTAGTTCGTCTGTCATAAATGGGGATGGAGATTCTTCAACAAGTTTCTGATGTCTCCTTTGAATGGAGCAATCCCTTTCTGATAAGTGACAAGCATTTCCATATTGATCTCCCGCAACCTGAATTTCAATGTGACGCGGTTCTTCAATATATTTTTCCATGTACATCCCATCGTTACCAAAAGATGCTTGTGCTTCCATTTTTGCCGATTCCCATGCTTTCTGTAATTCACTTTCATCCCATACAATCCGCATTCCTTTCCCGCCTCCACCTGCAGTTGCTTTTAGTATAACAGGGTATCCGGTTTCGATGGCAATTCTTTTTGCCTCATCAATATTCAACAATAAGCCTTCTGAGCCCGGAATTACAGGAACACCTGCTTTTTTCATAGTTTCTTTCGCAGTTATTTTATCACCCATTCTCCTTAAATGTTCAGGAGTGGGCCCAATAAATTTCACCCCATGTAGCAAACATATTTCTGCAAATTTTTCATTTTCTGATAGAAATCCATAACCTGGATGTATTGCATCTGCATTGGTTATTTCTACTGCAGCCATTATTCTTGAAATATTCAAGTATGATTCTTTACTTGGTGGTGGACCAATGCATACTGCTTCATCGGCAAATTTCACATGTAAACTTTCTCGGTCGGCAGTCGAGTAGATTGCAACTGTTTTAATTCCCATTTCTTTGCAGGTACGAATAACCCTTAATGCAATTTCTCCGCGGTTCGCGATTAATATTTTTTTAAACATATTTTAATTTTTTATGAAGGGTCAACTAGAAATAGAGGTGTGTCGTACTCAACAGGACTCGAATTATCAATAAGAATTTTGATAATTTTTCCAGATACTTCGGATTCAATCTCATTAAATAGTTTCATGGCTTCAATAATGCAAAGTGTTTGTCCATTTGTAATTTGATCCCCGATGTTTACAAAAGGTGGTTTGCTTGGCCCAGCAGTTCTATAATACGTACCGATCATTGGTGATTTAATTATTAAATACTTTGATTCGTCAACCTGCAAATCGTTGTTTTCATTTTTAGAAATTTGTGCTGAAGAAGCTGCAACATCAGGTTTATGCAATGCCGGTATTAAGTTCGCGGTGTTTTCATAGGTGGGAATTTGGACTAAGATGGGTTCATGTGAGGAATCAGATTTTTTAATTTTGATTGAAAAATCTTTTATTTGTAATTCAATTTCGCTAACATCGGAATTGGCGACAATCTTTATCAGAGTACGGATTTCATCTAATTTCATTTTTATGAGTTTTTAATGTTATTTAGTATCACCAGCATTTCCTTTAAAAAAATGAATGAAAACGCTTTTATTAATTGTGTTAAAAAATTCAAAGTTTATTTACTTAAATAAAGATTGCGCTCTGAGTATATATTCAAAAAGAATTCATCCTGCAAGGAATCAATAAAATGGATGGCCTCACCTGTTGATTTCATTTCAGGGCCAAGTTCCTTATTAATTTCAGGATACTTATTGTGAGAGAATACAGGTATTTTTATCGCATATCCTTTTTTACGAGGTGAAAATTTGAAATCACTTAATTTATTATGACCCAACATTACTTTTGTTGCATAATTAACATAAGGTTCATCATAAGCCTTAGCAATAAATGGAACTGTTCGCGATGCGCGCGGGTTGGCTTCTATCACAAATACTTTTTCATCCTTTATTGCAAACTGAATATTTATAAAACCAATGGTATTCAAAGCAAGAGCAATTGTTTTCGTATGTTCCTCAATTTGTCGAATTACATTTTCACTCAAATCAAACGGAGGAAGAACTGCATGAGAATCTCCTGAATGGATTCCAGCGGGCTCAATGTGTTCCATGATCCCAATGATATAAACATCTTTTCCATCACAAATCGCATCTGCATCTGCTTCAATAGCTCTTTCCAGAAAATGGTCAATTAATACTTTGTTCCCCGGGTAATCCTTAACCACATTTACAACATGTTGTTCCAAATCTTCCTCGTTAATAACAATCTTCATACTTTGTCCTCCTAAAACATAGGATGGGCGAACCAAAAGCGGAAAGCCAAGTCTCTTAGATATTTCTACTGCTTGCTCGGCATTTTCTGCAACATCAAAATCAGGATATGGAATTTTCAACGTTTTAAGTAAGGACGAAAATTGTCCACGGTCTTCAGCAACGTCTAATGCTTTATAGGTTGTACCAATAATTTTTATCCCATATCGATGAAGCTTTTCTGCAAGTTTAAGTGCAGTTTGACCTCCCAACTGAACGATCACTCCTTCTGGTTTTTCATTTTGAATGATGTCATAGATATGTTCCCAAAATACGGGTTCAAAATACAAGCGATCGGCCGTAGTGAAATCGGTTGAAACGGTTTCAGGATTGCAATTAATCATGATCGTTTCATAACCACATTCTTTGGCTGCAAGCACTCCATGAACGCAGGAGTAATCAAATTCTATTCCTTGCCCAATTCGGTTAGGTCCCGAGCCAAGCACCACTATTTTTTTTCTGTTGGAAGGTATTGCTTCATTTTCAGTTTCAAAAGTTGAATAAAAATAGGGGGTCTTGGCTTCGAATTCTGCTGCACATGTATCCACCATTTTATAGACACGCTTTATTCCAAATTCTATCCTTTTTTTATACACTTCGCTTTCAAGACATCTTAGTAAGTGCGCTATTTGCCTGTCAGCATAGCCTTTACTTTTGGCTTCTTGTAGTAGATCTTGAGGAATATTTTCAATAGTAAATGTTTCTATTTCTTTTTCTAGGATAACCAGTTCTTCTATTTGATTTAAAAACCAATTTTCAATTAAAGTTAATTTATGAATGGTGCTGCTTGGAATACCCATTCTAAAGGCATCGTAAATATGAAAAAGACGATTCCAACTTGCATGCTCTAAACTATAAAGTATTTCCTGCTGGTTGGTTAGTTCTTTTCCATCTGCACCCAATCCATTCCTTTTTACTTCCAACGATTGACATGCTTTTTGTAATGCCTCCTGAAAGCATCTTCCAATTCCCATCGCTTCCCCTACAGATTTCATTTGGAAGCCAAGTCTCTTGTTTGCTCCTTTAAATTTATCAAAGTTCCATCTAGGAATTTTTACAATTACATAATCCAATGTGGGCTCAAATAACGCAGAGGTTGTTTGTGTAATTGGATTTTTCAACTCATCGAGATGATATCCAATAGCAAGTTTAGCTGCTATTTTTGCAATGGGATATCCGGTGGCTTTGCTTGCGAGAGCAGATGAACGAGAAACACGCGGATTAATTTCTATAGCTATGATATCTTCTTTTTCGTCGGGACTCACTGCAAACTGCACATTACATCCTCCTGCAAAATTTCCAATAGAACGGATCATCCGAATGGCAAGGGATCGCATTTTTTGAAAGGTGGTATCCGACAAGGTCATTGCCGGAGCCACTGTGATGGAATCGCCAGTGTGAATTCCCATGGGATCGAAATTTTCAATAGAGCAAATGATGGTCACGTTATCATTACTATCTCGTAACAATTCCAATTCATATTCTTTCCATCCTAAAACAGCCTTATCAATTAACACTTCATGGATCGGTGAAGCGTGTAAACCACGCGTTAAGCAGGTTTCAAATTCTTCTTTTTTATAGACAACAGCACCGCCCGTTCCGCCCAGTGTGAAAGATGGTCTTATTACCAAAGGGAAACCAAACTCTTGAGCAACTTCTTTGCCCTCTAAAAAGGATCTTGCGATTTTTGCGGGAGCCATTCCTACACCAATTTCTTCCATTTTCTTCCGGAATAAATCACGGTCCTCAGTAACATTAATTGCATTTACATCAACGCCTATCATCCTTACTCCATACTTTTCCCAAATACCCGTATCATGGCATTTAATAGCAAGATTAAGTGCGGTTTGCCCGCCCATTGATGGTAGAACAGCATCAATTTTTCTTTCTTCAAGAATCTTTATGATGGATTCGGTTGTTAGTGGCCACAAATAAATGTGATCGGCAGTAATTTTATCCGTCATGATGGTAGCCGGATTGGAATTGATAAGTGACACTTCAATGCCTTCTTCTCTCAAAGATCTTGATGCCTGAGAGCCCGAATAGTCAAACTCGCAAGCTTGACCAATTATAATTGGCCCACTGCCAATGATGAGAACTGATTTTATGGAAAGATCTTTTGGCATACCAATGTAGGTTAATGTTAGTTTTTACTTTTGATTTAAAGATCCAGTATATTCAAATTTTAAAAAGGTTATATTTTTGGTAACCTAGTCGGCAAGCTATATTTCTATATATATAAATATCAATCTATTTTTTATCTCGTATTTGCATTACAAGTTCAATCCAACCTATCTTGTAACGTTAATTTGTATTAATTAAATAGCCACCTTTAAATCTGAATTGTTTTTGCCCTTATAATGCTATCAAATATTTTGTTTGATCCGACAATTGGTGTTGAGTTAATTGGTGTTTCTTCCCCCAATTTTTCCTCAACCGCTTTTACTATAAGATTAAACAGAAGTGACTTGGATTGAGCAGTAATAACACTGCAAATTACTTCTGAAAATCCGGTATCACCTAATTCATATGAAACGTTATTTTCATCAATCGAAGCTGAAGCAATTAACTTTTCGCTTAATAGAAATTTTACTAATTCATTAGGATTATGTTCCTTTTTCAAATAAATAATTACGTTAACCATAGATTTTATAGAGTCAATATGTAAAAGAAATCATTCTTTTTTTCTAAAATTAATGTTTTAACAGCGCAGGCTGTTAAAGCGAATTTGTAGAGATAATTGTAGTTTGAGTAAGACATCCATTTTGAATATTCGCATTTTACAAACTACGGTATCTATCCTATTTATTCACTTGCCAATTTTGAATTTAAAACATGGTATCATGATAAAATTCTACCTTGCCTGTAGAAATGTCATGCGTTCCTCCGATAATTCCAACTGCACCGGACTCAATCATTTCTTTTAAAATCGGACTTCGCTCCATAATTGCTTTTACAGTTCGTTTTACATTAATGGCTGCCACTTTTTCTACAAATTCAGAATTGCCAGAGGTGCGATTTTCTTTTGTTGTTGTTTCGTCATCTACGGCAGGTCTTATTTTAGTTAGCAAAGCTGTGAGGTTACCCATTTCAACATGGTCGCAAGCACCTTTTACTGCACCACATTTTGTATGTCCCAAAACAACAATGATTTTTGACCCAGCTACCTTACACCCGAATTCCATACTGCCTAAAATATCTTCATTGATGATATTTCCGGCAATTCGCACACTAAAAACATCCCCAAGGCCTTGATCAAAAATTAATTCGGCAGAAGTTCTGCTGTCAATGCAACTAAGAATTACAGCAAAGGGATGTTGCCCATCCGAAGTTTCATTTGCTTGTTGAAGCAAGTTGCGATTCATTTTTAAATTATTAACGAAGCGAGCGTTTCCGTTCTTTAATAAATCTAATGCCATTGCAGGTGTGATGGAATCTTGAATTTCTTTTGTTAATGTTTTCATAGTTTAATTATTTAAAGGTTTGTGAAGCTCCAATTATTTTCTCTACTTGAATGTTTTTTGATTTTGCATTTTGTTCATAGTCATTGATTAGTTCGATCACATCATAAGAAATAGCCTTAGATTTAGTATAGTCAATTATTACTTTTGCGTTTATTGGAATTGCGTCTAACGCTTTTAAAATACTTGCTTTATTAAAAAAGGAAACTTCTTCTGCAAGTGCTATGCGATGAACTTCTTTTCCATTTTCTGATGTGATGACATCGTGTAAATGTGAATTTCTAAAACTCTCTCGTAGCACATAAAAAATACCAAATAAAATTCCAATTGTAATTCCTCTAAGTAAATCGGTGGTCAATATACCAATGATGGTTGCCATAAAAGGAATAAATTGAGTCCAACCTAATTTATACATCTGTTTAAACAAAGCAGGTTTGGCTAATTTGTAACCAACCATAAATAGAATGGCTGCTAAACTTGCCAGCGGAATCATATTCAAGACACTTGCAATCGTAAGAGCACTTATTAGTAAAAATAATCCGTGGAGAATTGCGGACATTTTTGTCTTACCACCAAAAGAAATGTTTGCAGTGCTTCTAACAATAACCTGCGTAACAGGTAATCCACCAATTAATCCAGAAATTACATTTCCTAAACCTTGCGCTTTTAATTCTCTATTTGTTGGTGTAATTCTTTTATCGGGATCCATTTTATCAGTAGCTTCAACACATAGGAGAGTTTCTAAACTGGCTACAATAGCCAATACAATAGCAATTTTCCAAACTTCAAAATTTGTTATTGCAGAAAAATCAGGTAAAGTAAATTGGCTAAAAAAATCTGCAATTGAACTTGGTACAGGTATGGCAACTACTTGTTTTTCATTTAAACTATAGTCAAGAATTCCGTTTTGATATAAATTAAACATTACAATTCCCAAAAAAACTACTACAAGCGGGCCGTTTATCATCCCAAATATTTTATGTTTCTTGCTTAATACGGTATCCCAAAGTATAAGAATGGCTAATGAGATAGATGCTATTAATAATGCCCCGGGAGTTACAAATTCAAAAGCTTTAAAAATTTCAGAAAATGTGTTTTCGCCATCGGCTTGAATAAAGGAATCGTCTCCAACCGCGTCTTTGTCCCATCCTAATGCGTGAGGTATTTGCTTTAATATAATTAATAAACCTATACCAGTAAGCATACCTTTAATAACAGAAGAAGGAAAAAAGAAGGCAATAAAGCCTGCCTTAGCATATCCCAAAATAAGTTGAATAATTCCGGCTAAAACAACTGCAAGTAAAAATGCTTCCCAGGAACCACCCAGTGAGGCAATGGATGTTAAAACGATGACAGCTAATCCGGCTGCAGGACCACTCACCCCCAAAGGAGAACCACTTGCAACGCCTACAACAATACCGCCTACAATTCCTGCTATGATTCCTGCAAACAATGGTGCACCTGAGGCAAGCGCTATGCCCAAACACAAAGGAACGGCCACAAAGAATACCACAATACTAGCTGGTAAATCGTGTTTGAATTCTTTAAATAGATCTTTCATATGGAAGAGTTTTAAATTTTATTTGCAAAGATAGTAATAATATTTAAATAAATAGTAATACTATCATAAAAAATATGTTTACATTTGTATCAAATTAAAAATAGATGGAATTATCCTTAAAAATAAAGATGAATGATAAGCTTTTTCTCCGAGATCCAGAAGAATCGGAACTCGGCAGAAAAATTGTTGAGTTCAGTATTATCCTCATTCATAAGATTGGTTTTGAAGCATTTACTTTCAAAAAAATAGCAAAGGAGATAAACACTACTGAGGCGGGGGTATACCGTTATTTTGAAAATAAACACCGCTTACTCATATATATAGTAGAATGGTATTGGAGCTGGCAAGAATATAGGCTAATATTTCAAATCAACAATATAAAGGATCCAGAGATCAAATTGAAAAAAGCAATTCATCTAATTTCTACACCGATTGAGGATGACATTTCAACTAATCATATTAACGAAAATCTCCTGTATGAAATCGTAATGTTGGAAGGAGCTAAATCATTCCTTACTAAACATGTTACTGAAGATAATGAGGCCAAGTTATTTAAACCATACAAAGACTTTTGTGCCTGTTTTGCTAGAATAATTTTAGAGTATAATCCGAAATATAAATATCCTCATTCATTGTCAAGCACAATAGTAGAAATGGCACACTCTCAAAATTTTTATTCAAAACATCTCCCCTCCTTAACAGATTTCGCAAATTCTAAAGAAGATCCACAAATCGCATCATTTCTTGAGGACATGGTTTTTTCCACTATAAAAAGTTGATACAAGGAATCTATACAAATATTTCAGAGTAAAAAAACAGAAGAATATTTTTGGATATCAAAAGCAATTATTGTTATTTCAGCTACGAAATTTAATCGGGCTAAAATTTCCTCAACACATCCTAACATACTCAAGTTTGTTGCCACTAAAATGCGGCTCCACCAATAACAGATAAGCTCAATTCAAATGCAAACGTAATATGAGGGAGAAAATTATAAGAAAGAATGTAGTGGTTCTTTTCATCAGTAGCGAACCTATTTTTTAAATAATATTTAATATTTAATGAAACGTTGCGTACTGCTTTTGTTGTTTTCCTGTAACGCTAACAAATAATTTACCATAAGTAATTTTTATATTATCCTTCATCCGTTTTAGAAGAATCAGAAACAAGAGATAATAACTCGTCCAATTCGGGTTGGGATAAATCTCGCCATTTGCCAATAGCCATATCCATCTTAATATTCATGATTCGGATCCTTTTTAACTTCGTTACTTCAAATCCCAAGTATTCACACATGCGTCTGATTTGTCGGTTGAGACCTTGTGTTAAAATAATGCGAAAGGTGAATCTTCCTGTTTGTTCTACAACACATTTTTTGGTGATGGTATCTAGGATGGGAACGCCACTCGACATTTTTTGAATGAATGCATCCGTGATGGCTCTATCAACGGTTACTAAATATTCTTTCTCATGATTATTTTTTGAACGTAAAATTTTATTGACGATATCTCCATCGCTGGTGAGAAAGATGAGTCCTTCACTGGGTTTATCCAATCGTCCAATAGGAAATATTCGCTGTGGATGGGCGATGTAATCAATGATGTTGTCGCGCTCCGATTTTACATCCGTTGTGCAAACAATTCCTACCGGTTTGTTGAAAGCAATGTATACATGTTTTTCTAACGGCGCACTTACTAATTTACCATCAACTCTAATTTCGTCTCCCGGAATCATCTTCGTTCCCATCTCTGGAACTTTTCCGTTGATGGTAACTCGACCTTGTTCAATCAATGTATCTGCAGCTCGCCGTGAACAGAAACCAATTTCACTTAAATATTTATTAATTCGGGTAGATGTTTTTTCAGACATGCTTTTGATCCTATTTATTTATTGAAAAGGACGTTTTATAAAGAATACTTAACG
The DNA here is from genome assembly GCA_031421935.1 of Bacteroidota bacterium. Lineage (GTDB taxonomy): Bacteria > Bacteroidota > Bacteroidia > AKYH767-A > OLB10 > JAJTFW01. The sequence goes on from JANOPQ010000204.1 coordinate 27,754, forward strand.
ATAGCTGACGGCGGTTGTGCGTGTAAACGAATGGCGAAGAAGACAAGGAATATATTTTTCATTCCCAAATATTATTTGAAGTCGGCTAAGTTTCGTTGCGTAATTTTTTGATGGTGCTCTACATGCAAAATCATAAAATACATCATTTCTCTTAATGTCACTTTTCCCAATAGAGGATGCGGAAGAATGAACTCGTCCAATTCTTTTTCATCAAAATCATTAACGGAAGCACATATTTTATTTAAATTGTTCTGCACCTTAGCGAAGACAATGGGTTTGATGGAAACATTTATTTCTTTCGGTGTAAAAAATTTGGGTGGTGTACCGGTTCTATTCTCTAGCTTGTAATAATATTTTGTCACGAGTTCATCGTAACTTTTTGATGGTCTATTAGCGGTACCCAATAATTGTTTGATGGTCCATTTAGGAAATTTAAGTATGAGATGTACAGGCATCAGGGATCGATAAATATGATCAGCTTGTTGCCCTGCGGTCCACTTTTCGTTTTGATAAGAATGCATAAAGGCACGATCATCTAAGGAAGAAAGGTAATTAATAAACTCATGATGACTATCATGTAATTTGGAGATGATTTCTTGTTTATTCATGAACTTACTATTTTACCGCTGAGCGGTTACTACATCAACATTAACTTGCTACCCATTTTTATATTTGAATTGCTTTGTAAATTATTTCGCATTTTTATTTTCGAAATCTGTATGTTCTGCCAATTCACAATTCACTTGCCAATGAACTCCAAACTTGTCGGTGAACATTCCAAAGAAAGCGCCCCAAAATGTTTTGTTTAGGGGCATGGTAACATTTCCTCCTTCAGAAAGACCCATAAAAAGACGAGTCGCTTCCTCAACAGTAATGGCATTTATAGAAAGAGAAACATTTGTTCCTTGTATGTGATTAGCGCCAAATGCAGCGGAGGAATCACTCCCAAATAAATTTGAATCGCCTCCAATAGGTAATGAAACATGCATTATTTTTTCTTTGTCTGCTTCCGGAACTGAAAATTCTGGGCTGTCTGGCATGTCTTTAAATTTTCCGACATATGTAAATTCTCCTCCGAAAACAGATTTGTAAAAATCAAATGCTTCTTCACAATTACCATCGAAGGTTAAATAAGGATTAATAGTAGCCATTTTTTATTGATTATTATTTTATTGTTTTTTTCTGTAAATTCCAATAAACGCAACTGACATCAATGCATCTTTTTCATCAGCTATATCCCATCGTTGCGTCACGCTTCCATCTGTATTTAAGGTCCATGTAATTCTATTGCAATACATATTTCCTTTCGGATCTTTTTGAAATTTACTTCTTAATATCATTTTATTCGCAGAAGGATATCCTTTTAAAATCAAATTACCTCCTTGATTGTCAATCCACACCTGGTTCCAAGTAGAATCAGTGGTATCAAAATAATTATAACTACTTCCCGTGCTTTCTTTTCCTCCTGTCCAATGTTCGTTGATGATACAATTTTTTTCTATTTTCTCAACTCTATTTTCACCAATTTTATTTCCACTGGTATCAAAAACAATCCAATCTCCCACCCAAAAATCAAATGCTTTATGATTTTCTGTACAACAGGAACAGGGCTTTTGCCCCATAAGTAGATGTGTACTTAGGATCAAGCAAAGAGAAAAGAAGATTTTTTTGAAGCTAAACATTCAGTTGTGATTGAATTCTGAGACAATAAAATTACTTAGGCATTTTGTCTAACTGCCACCTTTTTAATATGGCGATTTCTCGTTCTGTGAGAGCAGGTTTTTTACTCATTAAAGGCATGTATCCTTCGTGATCAACCGGCAATTGTACTCTTGTTAATATAACGTTAATGTTCTTCGAAGTTGCTTCATAGGTGTCGAGTTGTTTCACCTTTCCAGTTTCTGGAAAATGACAAGGCGAACAACTTGCTATCATGAAAGGTGCAATATCTTTTTCGTAAGTAAAAGCAGGCGTTAACGCGGGTTCACTCGACGCTGTAGTACTTACCTTTTTGGAAGATGTGCAATAGGAGAATGTGATGATTGAAAGGAAGGCAAGGAAGTGAGGAATTTTGTTTTTCATTTTTCTTTCAGATGTAAGCATAGTATCCCTTGTTGCTCAGGGACTACGATATTTTGGAAAGACTAAAGTAGCAAATTGGGTGATCACTCCCAAACTAACCGTGCAAATGAAGGAAGACTAGTCTCCTCCGCCAATCCTTTTTTGTTCGGATTCACTTCCCGTTGATCTTTGACGCAAATTTTTCATTTGCTTGTTTCCAAATCTCCACGTGAAAGCAGCTCTAAATTGTCGGCTTTCCCAATTTCCGTTTGCTCTGCTAATAATTCCAGCGTACGTATTCACGCTACTCCAGGGAGCCGTAAAGAAGATATCCGTCACCGAAAATTTAATGGTGGCTTGATCACTCAGTAATTTCTTTTGTAAACCGGCATCTACCGAAGCCGTGGGATCTGTTTTATACGAACCACTCCACACGCCTCCGCTGTTGTACCATCCCGAAAGTTCAAACGTAAACCCTTTAGGAAGCTTAAATGTGTTTTGAGCATATATATTAATGGATACAATGGAAGTGTTGATGGTTCTTCCTTCACCAAAATCGGCATCGTAGGCTTGATTAATAACATTACCATTAAAATAAATTCCGAACCAAGGTGTAGGCTGTTGAGAGGTGCTTAAACTAATGCTAATAACTTCTTCTGTAGCTAAGTTTCTGGGTGTTAAAAAACTTCTACCTCCGGGAATAGTATCTGCGATTTGTGCAAAGAAATCTTCTGTGATGCTGTAGCCCACGCTGAGTGTAGACGCATATTTATATGTATGCGAAAGTTCTAATTTTTTGGAATATTGCGGATTCAAAAACGGATTTCCTTTTCTGAAACTGAGTTCATCCAGTTTGTTTTCGAAGGGGTTTAACTCTTGGTAATTGGGACGGTCAATACGCGAACTAAACACAAGTGAAGTAGCATGGGTTTGATTGATGTTAAAAGTAATTCCAGCGCTAGGAAAAAAATCTGTATAGTCGCGCTTTACATTTTTATCATCGGCACTCACCTCACTTTTTAAATCGCCTTCGCTTTGTGTATTCTCCACGCGAAGTCCAGCTTGAAATTCAAAACGCTTCAGTGTATACTGGTAATTGGCATAGGCGGCATTTACATTTTCGGTATATACAAAATGATTGCTGCGTGAACTATCGAGCGTTTGAAATCCACCTTCTATGTTGTAGAAATTAAAGGTATTGTCTGTTTCAACAATGGCAACTTTAACACCAACGCCCAGTTTACCTTTTTTAAATTTCTTAGTATAGTCCGATTTTATAGAATAGATGGTGATGGTAGTAGGCATCAGGGATCGGAAGTAAGTAGAAGATAAGGGTGTTTCTACATTCGGTAAGATGTATTCATTAGGAATAAAATTATCACGGTCACTATCGAAATACCCAAGGTCGAAGTCGGTGGTCAAATCATTACCAAGGGTATCTGCATAGTGGTGATTGAGATTCACGTTGATGTTATTTCCCGTTTGTTCTGCTGTTTGATTGGATCTTAAAATACTGTCGGCTTGGCGGCTGGTGAAATCGCTGATAGTATTACGATTCTTTTGTATAGCATCGGAAGTATTATAATTTCCATTGACTAATAAACCAAAGCTATGTTTCTTGTTCAACGTATAGTCAACACCGGCTTTGTAATTATGCGAGACGAATTCACGGGTTGACAACGACGATTGATCAAAAATATAAGGACGTTGTTCGCGGTATAGGAAAAATTCATTGTAACGTTTTCCAAAATTGTTACTGTAGTTAGTATACACATTGAATTTGCTTGAACGTTTATTCAGCGAAATGGCCGTATTGTATTTTGGTTCTACACCATAAGCATACCCTACAGTTAGTGATCCATTGGTTCCATAGTTTTTATTTTTCTTTAAACGGATATTGATAATTCCAGCAGTTCCTTCGGCATCATACTTTGATGATGGATTTGAAATAAGTTCAATGGCTTCAACGTCGGTACTTTGAACACTTTTTAGATAATCGGCTAGTTCCGTTTCAGATAATCGCGAAGGTCGACCATCAATTTGAACCATCACACCACCTCTACCTTTCAACGCGATATTGTCATTATTGTCCACAACTACTCCTGGCGCTTTTTGTAAAAGTTCATACGCATTACTTCCTGTTGAATTAATACTATTTTCTACATTAAATACCGTCATGTCGGCTTTTACTTCAACGAGTGGTTTAATACCCGTTATCTCCGCACTTTTTAATTGAATGGATGATTCTGTTAATTTAATTGCAGTTATATTTTTATTTGTACTACCATCAAAAGAAAAACTTTCTCCATTGAACGCATTATATCCAATGAAACTAGCCTTGATAAAATAGGTTCCCGCTTTACTAATTTCTAAAACAAAAGCTCCGTTCACGTCGGTAGCGGCTGCTTTTAACAAGGATGAATCTTTTACCAGTCGAAGTTCAGCTATTGCTCCAATGAGGCCTTCACCGTTACTGCCCGAGATTTTTCCCGTAATGTTTCCTGTTTGTCCAAAAACAGAAGCCGCAAAAATGCAAAGCATTAAAATTGAAAGTTTCAATTTTAGCAAATGATTCATGATGATTATTTTTTTACGAAAGTAGAGTTTTTGTCTCTGATATAGTATATTTATTTTATGTTTAACAATCGAAGCTTCTGTTTCATCGACGAAGTGCTTAATTCGATAGATGAACCAAAAACGAGTTTTCTTAATTTATTGTGGAAATCAATAAAGATGCTAAGAATTAATTTTCGTGGTAGGTTCAATCAAATCCCAAAGGTTGCCATACATATCTTTAAATACAAGAACAGTCCCCCAAAGTTCTGAAGTTTTTTCTCTAACTATTTCAATATTATTCTTTAGTAAATTTTGATAATCCCTTTCGATATCATCGGTATGTAAAAATAAAAACACTCGTCCTCCAGCTTGATTTCCGATTTGATTTTTTTGTTCATCTGTGCTTGCTTTCGCTAATAGCAGAGAAGCTCCAATGGATCCTGGAGGAGAAATTACGACCCATCTCTTTTCAGGACTCAGTAATGTATCTTCTTTTAATGTAAAGTGCAATTGGTGGGTGTAATATTCAATGGCTTCATCATAATCACGCACGAGGAGAGCCATCAGGGCTAGTTGTTGTTTCATTTTGAAATTTTCAATGGAGAGCAAATCTAATAATTAGAAATGCGAATTGGGTATATCTAGCAAGACAATTGCTTTTAAAGAAATAAAATTATTGAACATATTGTTGAGTGATTTATATTCTACCAATGTGGATGAATATAAATTTGACTTCTCGTTCGAATCAAGTTTCTTTTTTCACTCACTTCGACTTTGATATCCTTTTATCTAGTTGCAGAGAATGTAGCACCCATTATTTGAGCACACTAAATCACATCTAACTTATTGAATATAAAATCATAACAAATTTATACGTTTATTTTTCAGATGCTCCCATCTTTCTGTAAATAAGTAACCTTATAGTGGGAAAAGCGTTTAATTAGACGTTTCAGTGTAATAAAATTCTAGTCCTCTATGAAAAGCCTTTTAAAGATTAAGCCAACTATCAAACAAAAATTCAAGTTACTTCCTATTCTAGGGGTCGTTGCCATGGGGGTTATCGTAGCATTTACTGCTTTTTATCTTTCTATTCCTAAACTTTCCATTGCTGGTAGTTCTTATCAATATCCGGAAATGAGTTTTAATAATCCTGTTTTAATTAGTGGATTGGCTGGACAAATAAACGCTGTTTATAAATTTTCTAATGTTTCAACAGGAATAGATGCACACATTAAAATTGTTGGATTTACCAATGGCGCTTCAGTAAGTACAATGGATAACCTCACCGGAGGTTATTACGACGCATGGCAACCGTTTATAAATTCCCCTGGCAGTTGTACTTCATGGATCGATTGGAATATAACTTTTAAGATAGCAGGCACGAACACAGATACTATTTTAACTCGTTTGGCAGCAACTGCGATTGATGTGGATGGTGATGGAGCGTCATTGAGAGAGATTGTAGGAGCACACCGAGTAAAAACATATTCTGCCATGGCTGGAGCGCAAGTAACGGTTACTTTCAGAAATGATTCATGCATTGCAACCAGCTCAACAAACAACGTAGCAAACATTGATACCAACCGAACACAGGCAATGTTCTTGAAAATATTTAATAATGTTAGTTCTATTAATTATCGTACGGGAGCAGTAAATGGCGGGGGTGGAGTTCAAATTCGTCAAAACAGTATTTATTTTAAATATTTTGATATGATGCCATCTCCCTTACCAGTGGAGCTGGTCAGTTTTAAAGCGAGTAAGATTGATCAAAATCAAGTGCAGGTAAAATGGAGTACAGCATCTGAGAAAAACAATGATTTTTTTACAATCGAGCGATCACAAGATGGAAGTAGTTTTATTGAAATTTTAAAAGTGAAGGGCGCTGGGAACAGTTCATGTTTAAAAAATTATAGCATCATTGATCAAGTACAACTTTCGGGCAACTATTATTATCGATTAACGCAAACCGATTTTGATGGGACAACAGAAACATTTAAACCCATAGCAGTTGACTTAGGTAAAAGTTCAAACACATCGGAAAAAGCAAAGATTATTTCTAATCCATTTAAAAACAACTTTAGTGTGATCTTTACTTCAGACGAGAATACACCAGCACACGCCATCTTATTAAGCTTGAATGGACATGTTGTTTTCAATGAAAGTTTAGAACTTCAATCGGGAATAAATGAATATCAATTTACGAGAGGAGAAGAATTAAAGTCGGGGGCTTATATTCTAAAAATACAAACAAGTAAAGGCACACTGGTTTCTGAAAAGGTAGTTAAAAATTAGTATTTACTTTTCGCTCTGCTCTATCTTCAAACTTTTTTCAATTCTTTTATCGGGTACTAACCAAATGATAGCAACCAATAAATAGAGCAGAAGGGAAATTCTTGCATCTATATTAACACTAACGATGCCGGCTAGATAAATTAAAATAGACCCTTTCCCTTTCCAATCTTTTCCCAATGTTTTCGCCAAATTAGATTCCGGTCCGCGACTCTTCGTAATCCTTCCTTGTAAAATAGAATAAGCAATCGCGCATAGAAGAAGGATCACACCGTAAAGCGCAACAGGAATATTTTCAAAATGATTTTGACCCATCCACCCAGTAACAAAGGGAACCAAGGAAAGCCAAAAAAGTAAATGTAAGTTCGCCCAAAGGATATCACCACTCACCTCTTTCACTGTATGCAAAAGGTGGTGATGATTGTTCCAATAGATGCCGAGATAAATGAAACTTAAAACATAACTCAGAAAAATAGGAAGTAGAGGAAATAAATCCTCCAATGTATTTCCATGTGGCACTTTAATTTCCAAAACCATAATGGTAATGATGATGGCAAAGACCCCATCACTAAACGCTTCTAGTCTACCTTTGTTCATGACCATCTTTTTTTGATCAATGCAAAAAAAATACTACTACTAATTATTATTAATCGGCGACACTAAATAATAACTTGTTGTAATTAAAAAATTACGAACGAAGGGTATCGATGAAATGAATCCTACTTGCTCTCTGGGCTTTAATCCGAACTTAGCTTCGTAGTTAGGATTAATAAAATAGTATAGCACTTTATCTTTTTTATATCCTGTCTTTTTTAGAATTTTTTCAAAACGCTCAATGGTAATTCCTGTATCTTTTATTTCCATTAATGCTTCAATCTTTGGATCTGTTTCCCCAAATGATTTTAATATAAATCCATAAACAGATTTCGGAAAAATATGAAAGAACGGAAGCTTAGATAAAACTTTACTTTCACACATCTGCTGATGACCTCCAAATGGATTGTACCAAGGAGGGAAGCCTAAGAAGAATTTTCCACCGGGCTTTAAAAATCTTTTTACATATTCCATAAATCTTTCTTGACCGTGAATATGCTCCAGCACATCACGCGTCATGATGATATCGAACTTGCCAATATTATCGACATCATAAATGTCTGAAGTGATAAATTCAATATTTGCTTTGTTGGGATCATTGGCAAAAAACGCTTTTGCATTTGCAATTTTATCTGCCGACATGTCCACGCCTAAAATACGTTTGCAACCCATATCCAAAAATGGTTTTAAGTTACCACCCTCCCCGCAACCAATTTCTAAAATGGCTGTATTCTCATCAATTGTAATCATTTGATTTAGAAAAGGTAGCACATGATTGCTAATCGTTGATGATTGCTCTTGGAAGTACTTTTCCCGATTGATATGTCTCTCTTGCATGAAGGATACGAATTATGATATTCCTGCAAATTGCAGGAGTACGAAAATACGAAATTTACATGGAAGCTCCTTTAGGAAAGTCTACGGGGCGTGTAAAATCCCATTTTTTGAAGCACTTTCCCCCTTAAAGCAATCTATAGCTCCCTTGAAATTTCAATTATTATTTACAAAGGAAAGATTATTAAAGAATATAATTTGAAATTGACTTCGTTGAGAGACTTCAATCATCTGCGACATGTACCCCAATTCAATTTTAAAATTTTTATTAATGATATATCCTAATCCTCCATACACCCGATTTCGATCAAATACAGGAGATTGACTATTGATAAATATTTCATTATATGCAGATAGATAAACCGTATTTTCTATTAATGTTTTTTTATTTATTGGGATATTTAAAGAAAGAAAATACCGAAATCGATATTGCGTATCTTCTTCGATAAATCGTTCTTCAAGACGATAACGATGCTGTATAAAGAATCTCCCCAATTTTTGTTTTGTAATAAACTGTTGATAAATCCGGTGCTCTTTACTTTCCACTTTTAGGTCGGTATTCTTAACATAGCGCTCAGATATAATATATCCATAGCCTATTAAAATATTATTATTTTCTTCAGTGAGATTATATCCAATACCTGTTCGTAGTAATAGCTGTTGTAGATCACCTGCAAAGTTGTAATTTCTATATTGTACTTCATTGTGCCAATTTATCTTTTTGCTGAGTGCTTGATTTCCAAAATAGATAAACCAATTTCCTGTTTCTGATTTTTGTGCAAAGCTGTGGAGTGCACTAATGCTAAGCAAGCAGATCAGTATGTATTTAAATTTTTTATTTGGCATTACAACGGATGAAGTGAATGGATAATCAAGATGCAAAGAAAGCGATTTTTATAATTATTTCGAATGCTTAATTTATTAACAATGATTTATATAAAAAGTTTCATATTATAGTTCATCCTGAACGATGTTATTTATAAATAGAAAGCTGCATTCATCTAGAACAAAGTAGATGAACACAGCTGTAAGAGATTTGTTTTGGCTTTTCTCTTATTTCGTAACTACCACTTTTTTAGTAGTGATTCCTGTGGAGTTGGAAATTTTCAAGATGTAATTCCCTGCATAATACGTTTTAGTATCAAAAAATCCTATTGTTGCACCTTGATACACGATAGTCTTATCAATGAGTTTTCCATGGAGATCGTACAAGGCTATTTCCGTGTCTTCGCGATTTAAATCCAAAAGTTGAATTACTAGTAACTCACTAGTTGGATTTGGAAAAACATTTACATTTAACTCCGTGTTAGCATTTTCAAAAAGTGAAGATGTGCCCGGCGTATAAGTAGTAGTTCCCGCTGGGACAGTAGTTACTTTAGCAGCAACAATGTTTCCATAAAATGTGGGACCAACAACATAAGGATAAGCCGAATTCCAATTGGCATCCACCGTGGCAAAGTAACAATAGATTCCATTCGGATATTCTGGAGTTACACAAAACCTACCATTATGTTCATCTAAATAATCAGAGCTGGATGGAGCTGTATATTCGTAGTCTTCTCTGAAATATCCTAAAGGATATGTTATGCTTACTACAGGACCTGAAGTTACAGCAGCACCGGTTGGACTGGTTGTACGTGTTGTGATGTTTCGTAATGAATAACTTGATTTGATTCTTACAATAGGCCCTGTACCATTTGTATTTTGATATCCATAAGCCCCATATATTGGAAATCCATCATACGCAAATCCAATAAGTGGAGAATGTGTAGTGCTGTCGATAACATAAAGTCCATCCGCATTGTATAAATTGCAAATTGTAGAGATCACTATCAAGTCAAGATTAAAAGCACTTGGGTTTTGATGATGATGATAATTTCCCATCGCTGGATGTGCTTTTGCACAATCAAATCCTCCTCTTTCAGCGACTATTGCATCACGATTCCAAGGTTGAGTTGCTCCCATTCCGCCTGGACATGGTGGATTTCCGGGTCCACCACAAAGCGCATTCGTAGTTGCATTCCATGCTACACCGTCTCTATAATCAAACAACGCTACACCATTTATAAAGAGACCAATATTTCCGCCTGTAGTATTAACAGGTGTCCCCGTATTTTGAACAGGAGTTAATGGAAAACGAAAAATTGCATTTTGGTTGGTGGCAAGAGATGGATTGCCATCTAAAAAAGGACCAGTAACATAACTGGGTAATCCAGTTGTGCTAATGTAAGCATCAGTCGTGTTATATTGCACCGTTTGTACATTCACTAAAGAAGCGTCGTTGATGGGTGTGGAATTTCCAGCAACGTAATGTCGAGCGGTTACCGTATTGTTTTGCAACCACGATAAAATAGCTGGATTGGTTTGGGCTTGCATTGAACTATTAGTAAATGCTAATAGAAGGAACACAATTACTTTTTTCATTTTAGTTGAGTTTAGAGGATATGAATTTTAGTCGATTTATTAGGATTAATCCTTCGCTACAGATGAAATAATTTCTTTAGGGTAGGTATGATTGGAATTAAAGACAAACTCTTTGTCACTTAAAGTTAAAAGAAAGCTGATGATATCTACTTTTTCATTCTCTGTGAGTTTGATTTTTTCTTTTAACTCAGGCGCCAACGTTTTTGATTGAATAATTCCAGTGGTATAATGATTCATTACTTCCGATAATTTCTTAAATCGCCCATCGTGCATATATGGAAAAGTATATTCAATATTTCTAAGCGTAGGAATTTTGAATTTGAAAGCATCTGTTGAATCAAGTGAAATATGCATTCTTCCTTTGTCTTTTAAAATTGGATTTTCTGCCAGACCATTATTTGCAAATTCATCATTGGTAAACAAGGGTTCACGATGGCAGGAAGAACAGTTTTTTTGAAAGAGCGCATAGCCATTTTTTTCTTGAAGAGAAATTTTTTCTTCACCTCTTATTACTTTGTCGTATTTCGAATTGGCGCTTACTAACGTGAGTAAAAATTGACTGATCGCTTTTAACGTTTTTTCACCTGTAGGAATACTATCTCCATAGGCTAGAAAATAAAGTTGACGATATTTTTTTGAAGCTTGAAGTTTGATCACTGCATTTTTTATGGAGCTTCCCATCTCCAGTCGATGTGATAGGGGAGCCAAGGCTTGCATGTCTAAATTGTTGATGGCACCATCCCACATAAATGATTTTTTCCAAGCCAAGTTCATCAATGCAGGCGAGTTTCTGGTGCCGATGCTATCGTAAATTCCATGACTCAACGCATGATCAATATGCGTAAATGCACTGTATGGTGAATGACAACTTTCACAAGAGATAGAGTTGTTTTCAGATAAGATGGGATCATAAAACAATACTCTACCTAAATTCACTTTGTTTTTTTCGATGGGATTATTTGAAAAATCATAAACTGGTTTGTGCCAGGATGATGGGTACGAAAGATTGGATTCACGGGTTGTAAATGCCGTGATAAAAAGAAAAATCAAAATATAAATAGATTTATTCATTTGTTTTCACCTTAAAATTTTTAGCTAGACTCTCAGATAGTTCTACCGCTTTTTTAGAAGGCGACATGATATGATGATCACGTGATAAGTTTATTAATTTGAGAAATGGATTTAAGTTTAGAACGATTTTAATATCCTCTTCAATTACATACAATTCCACTTTTTGCAGCGCATCAAAAGGTTGCTGATATCCACCTAAGTGAAACTGAAATTCTTTTAATGGTTCTTCACTTCTACTTACTTGGCCTTCCATTTTAAAATTAATATAGCCACTTTGCCAAGTCCAGTACATACCAAGAGTAGGATCTAATTCTCCGCCCAACGCACCAGAAACATTTGTTAAACTGTCTATGCCCAAATAAAATCGAATCGAATTGTAGGAAATCGATCGAAAAGTTTTGATGGAGAGCGAAGTAGATGCTGGCATATTAAAATCGATAAGATGATAACTGTTCAACTCCGTAAATACAATGGAGTCATCCTTTAGAAATTGGATGTTCGAAACATAAAATTTTAATTGATCAATTTGGAGTGTATCCCTTTCATTCTTTACCAGGACGAGATTATGCAGAAGTTCTTTTCCATCCAAAGCAGCGTTAAAGGAAATATTCACGCGTTGCGCATCACTCAATATATGTGATAATAGGAAAGCAAGGAGGATGCAGTATTTCTTCATTTATGAGGAGGAGGTCTTCTATGTCTAGAAAAAAGTTGTGCTATTTCTTTTACCAATTCAGCATAATATTTCTCTTGATCATCGTTACATAATTGATGAATATCCGCAAAGTGACTGTAATGGATTTTTTCAATTTCAGTTTGCACACTTCCAATTTTATTTTCCATGGAATCAACTACAAGTTGATTATTCTCTTCTAATAATTGTAAGTAAAGTGTATTTTTCAAAGCAACGATTTCCTTTTCCTTGCTTTTAATTTTTGCTTTGTGTACGGTGATAAGCGCATCGTACTTTATAATTTGGTTTCGATCAAAATGTAATCGTTCAATGATAATATTTCTTGGGCCTTCCTCATGTGGATGTTTTGGGCGCTTCATGAAAATAAATGACACCAAGGCTATATTCGTGAGCAAAAGCACAACTGCTAGAATGCGAATCAGTTTGTTCTTGTTCATGGATAAAGTGAATTACTATTTTGTATTTGTAATGATTGCAAAAGATTGTTTTTTTCTGATGGTATCCATGACGATTGTGTCAATATAAATAAATTGAAGAGCACAATCATGCTAACGGAAGTAATCATGGTCCAACCTACTTTTTTGGAGACGGTGTTTTCACGAACGAATTGTATTTTATGCTCGATTCTGGAAAATAGAAAAGCGGGCGCTTCCACTTTTTCAACCGCATGAAGCGGATCTAAGAAATTGTTTATGTTGTTTTGTGACATGATACTTTGGGTTTAGACGTCGTTACTATTGTTTTCCTTCGCTTATTTTTAATTTTTTTTGGAGTCCAGTTTTCGCCCTTTGGATGAGCGATTCCACTGCTTTTGGAGTTAAATTCATGATTTCGGCGATTTCTTGCTGACTTTTATATTCTAGCTTGCTCAAGATAAGCGCTGTTTTCTGATTGACAGGGAGTTTGTTTATTAAGCCATAGATGTTCTGGAGCTTTTCTTTTTGCTCCAATAAAACACCGGGGTGATTAAAATGACTAGTTTCATCATGTGCTTCATTCCCATCAGCAAAGAAAAGTGACGTTAACACTGCATAACGGCGCTTTCGGTTTTTAGAACGAATAAAGTCAAGCGATTTATTTATGGTAATGCGATAAATCCAAGTGGAAATTTTACTCTGCTCTTTGAAACTATTTATGGAAAGATGGATGGCTACAAAAACATCCTGTGTGATCTCCTCTGCGTCTTCTTTGTTTTGAACATACTGGAGTGATAAGTTATAAACCAACTTACCATATCTAGTATAAAGCTCATGTAACGACATTTCCAATTGACGTTACGAATATATTTTTTTATTTCGAGAAATGGAATAAAAGAATTTGTTGAGGTTGATTATCCCAGATTACCGCCTATCCGACTGAAGATAGTGGATGGAATCCATTCTCGCTTTATTTCCAAACACATCCTCTTTGCTTTTCTAAAATGTTTGAGTGAGAATTTTTCTTTAAAGGAATAATAGTATCGGAAGACGCAGGTTTTGTTATAACACATAAGTTAAAGTTATTTTTGTTTTGACACCTTACCATAAAGTGATTTTTTTAGTATGTATAAAGGGAACACTAAAACTAAACTAAAAATTAAGCCTCCCAATATTACTTGAGAGGCTTATTATAAATTTAGAAACGGAATCCTTCTATTGTTTCACCATTTTCTTAGACGCTATAACTTTGCCATCGCAAACCAATGTATAGTTATACAATCCTTTACTCAACTCTGATGAATAAACTTCCAACTCACCGGCACCTCTCTCATTTATGATTGCTGTATTGATAATCGAACCTGTTGATGATGTAAAAATGATTTTTGCATCTCTTACTTCATCTGGAATTTGGAATGTGATTCGTGTACTCTCAGTAAATGGGTTCGGGTCGTTTTGATTTAAAATAATACTGGAAACATTAGATAAAGAAATCTTTTGAGAATTTTGTGGATTTATATTCGGAAGTGGTGTGGGATTTTGCAACGAAATAACTTGAATAAGAGAGTCGATTGTTTGTTGCTGTTCTTTAAAACCCTGAATTAAAATTGGAATAAACTCGACGTAATTTACAGCCTTAAAACTAAATTCAGGAAAAATAACATTGTTCAATGAATCACGAACATCTGGGGCTATCGCAGTTTTGACTAAATTTGGCAAAATGTTTTCTACTTCTTGTGCAATAAGACCAAAATGATTGC
>JANOPQ010000205.1:0-43868 GCA_031421935.1 Bacteroidota bacterium
AACTATCGCTTTACTTTGATATGTGCTGTATGTCGCGAGCAAGGCCGTATGTTCTTCTCCATAGCGACGAAAAATATACGCGGTGAGATCATCGCGATCCTTCCAGCTAAAATCGAGATCGAAGTCGGGCGGGTTTTGTCGAAAGGGATTAATAAATCGTTCGAAGTATAAATCGAGGTCGATGGGATCCACGTCCGTGATGCGCAAACAGTAGGCGACGATGCTGTTGGCGCCACTGCCTCTTCCTACGTAGAAATACCCGCGTCGTTGTGCATAACGCACGATGTCCCAGTTGATGAGAAAGTAGGCTGCGAAACCGAGCTCGTTAATCATGCGTAATTCTTTTTCTACGCGTTCACGAATCGCTGGTGAAATTATTTTTCCGAAGCGATACTCTACTCCTTTCCATGTTTCGCGGTTGAGCAGTTCGGTGTCGATGCCTTTACTACCGCTAAATGTTTTTTTGTTTTTGGGTTCGTGGAAGTCGAAAGCGATGTGACATTCGCTCAATACTTTTTCCGTGTTGTGGAGAAGTTGTGGAAAATCTTTATAACGGTCGCGGATATCCGAAATAGGGAGCATTACTTCTTCACGACTACAATTCACATTGGGCGGAACTCTGCTGAGAAGTGTATTGTGTCCGATGGCGCAAAGGAGTCGATGAATATTAAAATCCGTTTTATTGCGCACGGTCACGGGCCATAGGATAATACAGCGGTGGAGGAGGTCTTTAAATTTAGAAAAAGGAAGTCGGGATAAATCGGAAGGCGCTATTCCGTAGTAGATGTATTCCGTATCGCGCAGTTTTTTCCGTTTCCCTTGTCCTTTCAGACGGGGCGATTGTTCGTGCTGTGGTTCTCTGTTTTGTTCCTTCGCTGCGATTTCTCTCGCCGTAATAAAAATTTCTTCTGCGGTTAATTGGGAGTTTTTTTTTGATGTACGAAAAGCAGCAATGGGCGCGATGGTTTTCTCTGAATAAATGGGCGAGTCATTCGACCCATTATTTTCCCCGACAAAATTTTCATGTTTCTTATTCGAAGGAATAGCGACATCTTCTTGCATCTCTTCACGCACTTCGCTCTCACTCTCGCTCTCATTCTCACTCTCCCATCTCCCCTGAAGTACTCCGCTACGCTCCGACTTCAGGGCTTCGCTCCTCTCACACTCACTCTCCCTCTCCCATCTCCCCTGAAGTACTCCGCTACGCTCCGATTTCAGGGCTTCGCTCCTCTCACACTCACTCTCCCTCTCCCATCTCCCTTGAAGTACTCCGCTACGCTCCGACTTCAGGGCTTCGCTCCTCTCACTCTCACTCCCCTTCTCACACTCGCTCCCACTCTCCCATCTCCCATCTCCCATCTCAACATGAGACGAGAGAGGGGACGATAGTGTAACAGGTAAGATAACCACAACGTTCCTGAAACATGGAATTTCTTTGGGGACGATGGCATCGCGGTTGCCAGAACTTTCTCCTTCAGCGGCTCCTTGGCGGAGACAATCGCTGAGGTAGCGGTTCAGCTCTTCGAAGCCTTCGTTATTTTTTGCAATACCGATAAATCTAACGGTATCGCCTTGACGAAACTCAATCCCTACCGCTGGCTCCACGCCATATTTCGGAGCCAAGCGGATGAAGTCGAGTGCGCCGGAAGTGTTATTAATGTCGGTTAATACCAGCTTTTTTACCCCTAGTCTTTGTGCTTCCTCCAACAGCTTCTCAATCGAGAGTGTTCCATAATGAAAGCTGAACCAGCTGTGGCAATTGAGGTACATGGAGGATGTTAGCTATTAGATTTTAGATATTAGATGATCACGATGCTTCGCAATGGGATCTAATCCTTTCTGCTTAAACAGCTAAACTATCTCGGTTCACTCACACTACTAGATAAGAGTCATGAAGATTTGCTATTAGTCGCGAGACTTCGCGATTGGATATTAGATGATCGTGCTGCTTCGCAATGGGATCTAATCCTACCTGCTTACTACAGACAAACGATCTCGATACTGTCACATTACTACGGACGATTCACAAAGATTTGCGTTTATAGTTCATCCTTGGACCCTGAGATTTATACCCACGCTAGCATCAGGATTTCTTCAATTCCTTTACTTGAATCCAAAGAAGCATCATAGTTCCTAGGCCCATCAGGCAGAGTGGCGCATAGCGGAGCGCGTTTAAAATAAGATCGATTGTGTCCATATTGTATGATTGTATTATGATCAAATAGTATGATTGCAAGATAAACATAAAACTAAATCCTACAATATAAAATTGTGATGACAGGGCTAAGTAATTGGGATTGAAATTGAAAAAATATTTTTATTGATTGTAGGGTAATCAGACCAATTAAGAATTCAGTCCCGATAGCTATCGGGATATGAATGCAGAATTATCCCCCCCGTGTGCGATGCGAAATCAAGCTCTTCGCACTCCGCACTCCCTCTCCTACTGTCTCCCATCCCCACTCTCCCAACTCCCACTCTCCCAACTCTCACTCTCCGCCTCTCCCATCTCCCTCCCAATAGCTATCGGGACTCCCATCTCCCACTCAAAAAGCATTTGCAAACACTTATAGTCGACTATAAATGTTTGTTTACCGGCTAATAAAAAAACAATCCAGATATTTACTTCGGGGTGGGGCTGTGGTCTGCCCCGCGCAGTTCGATTAAAGTACGGAATCATTAAAGGTCTCAATTAAATTTTCTTGCAGCTTGTAGCTTGCAGCAAAAATAGTATCCGAAGCGAAATTTTCATTTCAACAAAAAATCATTTCTGTCATATTCATTAAAGATTTGCCAACTTACCAACTTGCCAATTTCCTAATTCCTCACGACGACAGTCCATTGAACGGATTAAACCTTCTTAAATTCAATCCCGTTCCTACTGCTCTTTGTACCGCTCCGTCGCCGAACTTTTGTCGCATCTTATCCATCGCTTGGTAGAGGTTGATGATCTCTTCCGAATCTTCAAAAAGATTGATCTGATGTCCTCCACCTACGAGGTGACTAAAACGAATGCCCATCAAACGCACCAACATTCTTCGCTCATACAGTTTATCGAAAAGTTCTTTCGCTCTCGCAATGAGGGTGTGATCGTTGGACGAGTAGGGAATGCGGCATTGTGTGGTGTGCGTATCAAAATTCGAATAACGAATCTTTACGGTAATGCATGCCGTTAGTTTATTTTCGCTGCGCAGATGATAGGCCAGCTTCTCGACCATCTTCACCAATAACGCTTTTAAGAAAATGATGTCGATGGTGTCGCTGTCAAACGTTTCTTCCGTACTGATGGACTTCCGTTCATTGTAGGGCTCCACCGGATTATTGTCGATGCCGTTGGCTTTTTTCCAGAGCGAAATACCCGCCTCGCCCAATACTTTCTCTAACAACTTCACAGGCATCTCTTGTAGCGTATGTACTTTTTCTACACCCATGCTGCGTAATAAGGTGCAAGTTTTTTCTCCCGCGCCCGGAATTTTTCGCACTGGCAAAGGCGCCAGAAAAGGAATTTCCGTTCCCAAATCTATTTTTAGTTGTCCGTTGGGCTTGGCTTCTCCCGTGGCAATCTTACTCACCGTTTTGTTTTTTGATAATCCGAAGGAGATGGGCAGCTGCGTTTCTTTCATGATCTTCTGCCGCAACTCCGTAGCAAAACTGTAGCATCCATAAAAACGATCCATCCCACTCAAGTCGATGTAAAACTCATCGATAGAAGACTTCTCATACAACGGAACTTGTTCATGAATGATGTCTGTTACCATGCCTGAATAATAACTGTAACGTTCGTAATCACCACGAATTATAATTGCATCCGGACACAGTCGGCGCGCCATCCGAATGGGCATCGCCGAGTGAACACCATAAGCCCGCGCCTCATAACTGCAGGCCGCCACCACACCACGCTCACTGCTTCCGCCCACAATCACCGGCTTGTTAAAAAGGCCAGGATGCTCTAAGCGTGAGACAGATACGAAGAAACTATCGAGGTCCATATGGACCACTGTGCGTTCGGGGAGGGACATGGAGGGGGAACTTATTTTGGTTACTGCGCAATCATTTGGTAGGACTGCAATATAAACATATATTTGTAAAAAATTTCTAGAAAAAACATTTTGCAATGAATGAACAAAGAGCAACACAGCAAAACGCTGAACTTAAACGCAGCGATCGCGGCGGTTACGCAACGGGCGCAGCGAAAACAGAAAATGAAATTGCGACGCTGATATTGGATTGTGCAATAGAGCTGCATAGGAAGTTAGGTCCAGGATTATTGGAAAGTGCATACGAAGCATCATTAATGCATTTATTATTGAAGAATGGATTATATGCAGAGCATCAAAAGGCTTTGCCATTAGTATATGAAGAAGTGAAACTTGATGCAGGATATCGTGTCGACATACTTGTGGAGAAGAAGGTAATTGTAGAAGTGAAATCTGTTGAGGCATTAAACGAGGTTCACTTAGCGCAAGTAATGACCTATCTAAAATTATCAAAATGTAAATTAGGACTCTTGATAAACTTTAATTCAGTTAAAGTAATGGATGGAGTTCGAAGAATAGTAAATAAATTATAAGCTCGTAGCGCCCGCTGCGTAACCGCTGCGCCGCTGCGTTTAAACTTCGACGAATGATATTCAACGCTAACATCAAACTCCTCCGCCAACGCCGTAAGCTCACCCAAGATCATGTATCCGGAGAGCTTGGCATTAGTCGCTCCACCCTCAACAGCTACGAAAACGGTAGCGTCCAAAATCCAACACTCGAGATGCTCCTCGCTTTCTCGAAATATTTTCGGGTGAGCATCGATACGCTCGTCAAGTTGGATTTAAGTAAGCTGAGCGAATTTCAACTCGGCGAACTCGAACGTGGACACGATGTATACGTGACCGGTGCTCGACTCCGTGTGATCGCTACCACCGTCGATAGCAACAACAAAGAAAATATTGAAGTGGTGCCCATCAAAGCAAAGGCAGGTTATAAAAATGGATTCGCGGATCCGGAATTTATTCAGAAGCTACCTACGTTTCAACTCCCAATTCTTTTTGGTGATCGTAAGTACCGCATGTTTCAAATTACAGGCGATTCTATGATGCCCATCCCCGATAAGAGTTGGGTGATTGGCGAGTACGTGGAAAATTTTTATGATATCAAGGATGGATCTGCGTATGTATTATTAACGCAAGAAGAAGGAATTGTTTTTAAAGTAGCGTACAATCAAATCAAGAAGAAAAAAAATCTATTATTGAAATCGCTCAATCCGAATTACGATCCCTACGAAGTACCAGCGACAGATATTCGCGAAGTATGGAAATTTTGTAATTACATCAGCGCCGAATTACCCGAAGAGTATTGGGCAAAAGATCGCGTATTAAAACGCATCGAAAAAATGGAAGCAGAGATGAAAGATTTAAAAGGGTCGTTTTAAAAAAATGTTTATCAACCAACCGATGAAAAAATCCCCAGCCTAGGGATTAATCCCTAGGCTGGGGTTGGGATGGGTAATTTTGGAATGGGTTATAAAATAATTACGCTTGCTTCAACAATTGAATCTCCGCATGTAATCTCACTTCTTCACTCACCAAAACTCCTCCTGCTTCGGTTGGCGCATTCCAATTTAATCCGAAATCTTTGCGATTGATTTTTCCGTTGATGCTGAATCCCGCTTTTGTATTTCCCCACGGATCTTTGGCAACACCACCGAAGTCAACATCCAATGCAACCGCTTTGGTAACACCATGCAATGTAATATTCGCATGTAGTTTGCGATTTTCACCAGTTCCTTCTAAGCCGGTAGCTTCAATAATCATGTGAGGAAATTTCTCTGCATCGAAGAATTCAGCTCCTTTCAAATGCGCATCACGCTGTTCACTGTATGTAGTAATGCTGGCGATGTCGGCAGTAAATTTAATTTCTGCATCAGCAAAAGTATCGTCGCTCGCTTCTACCGTTCCATCAAATTTTTCGAAAGCTCCACTCACATTCGTAATCATTAAGTGTTTTACTTTAAAGCCTACTTCGCTATGCGAAAGGTCTAATGCCCATTTTGTTTTTTCAAGTACTGTTGTCATGATTTTTATTTTTTTAGTTTGTTAATTTATTTTATTTTTATTTAAATAATTCGTTTGTACTTTTAATCAACTCGAATGCATAAATCAATGGTAAAGATGAAATTCCTGAATCCGGTTCTCTCGATTATAAATTCATCCTTTCTAATTCTTATCCCGATAGCTATCGGGACTGAATTAACCTTCGAGAACCCCCATCTTCCCCGACTGATATTCTTCAATAGCCTCTACTAATTCCGCTTTCGTGTTCATCACAAATGGACCGTAGTTCACAATAGGTTCTAAAATGGGTTGTCCTGATAAGACAACAAATTCACTGTCTTCAGTAGCAGTTAAGGAAATGGTGTTCCCATCTTCTTGATACCAGATGAGATGTTGTGGCGTCACTTCAAATCCGTCGGTCATTAATTTTCCTTTTAACGTATATACGCTAGCGTTATATCCTTCAGGAATTTCAATATCTGTTTTTCCCTCTTTGTCTAGTCTTCCGTGCATCACTAATACTGGAGTTAATAATTCCGTGCCCGACTTTTGTCCTTTGTAATCACCCGCAATTAATTTCAATCCCGCATCTCCTTCTTTAACCAAAGGAAAATTCTCTCCACGTAAATCCTGATAGCGCGGTTCATGTTGCTTCGCCGAACGAGGTAGGTTCACCCAAAGTTGGATCAATTCCATCTCCCCGCCTTTTTCTAAAAAACCCGCAGGCACTCCTTCCGAGTGAATCACTCCTTTTCCAGCTGTCATCCACTGCACATCACCCGCTTTTAAATTTCCTACATTTCCCATACTATCACGATGTAAAACTTCTCCTTTAAAAAGCAATGTCACTGGCTCAAAACCCTTATGCGGATGCGGAGGAACATAAAATGGTTTTTTAGAAGTTACCTGCGCCGGACCAAAGTGATCGAGCATGATGAACGGACTAATTTGATCCACAAACTCACTCGGCAAAGGACTCTTTACGTAGTTTCCGTTTCCGATATGCTTATCCATTGCGGCCAGAATTTTCTTTACTTTTTTCATGATTAAACGTTTTAACGATAATTGTAGGTACAAATATACATATACAATTGTTGTATATACAAGTATTATATCGCTTTAGTCTTTAAATAATTGTTAATCAATGCTAAATGTTTTGTTTTGGCCGGGGGCCGATGGGCGGAACGTCAGAGACTCAACGCTCAAACCTTTTTTAAAAGCCTATTAAAAGGGGAATCGGGATTTTTTAGAAAGCGCTGATCACGAATTCCATATTCGTTGGAGGTGCAGAAATGTTGCCTAAAATAAAATTCGATTTGAGTCGATTTCGATATTGGCGAAAGCGCCCAAGCAGATTCAATACCGACGCTACAAATTTAAATGCAGATGCATTTGACTGGGCTGTAATGCAATGTAGGTCGGCATTTTACAATAAACTTATCTCAAAAAACTAAAAGATAATTAGTAAAACTATCTTTGCGCTACTCCTAATTAATTTTGAAAAACTACTTCCGCCTCATCCGCTATATTCGACCGTACAAGAGTCGTGCAATCACTAGTGTTGTATTCAATTTATTAACTGTAGTGTTTTCACTTTTTTCATTAACGATGATCGTTCCGTTTTTGAATGTGCTTTTTAGTCAGGAAAGAAATTATGTATTAAAACCGTGGTCCGGATCTGTAAAAGTATTGCTGAATAATTTCAATTATTATTTAAGCGATTTTGTAGTGCAACACGGACAATTGGAAGCTTTGTCATTTATTAGTTTGCTCGTAGTCGTTTTATTTTTCTTAAAAAATATTACTCGCTACATGGCCATGTATTATCTCGTTCCTATCCGCAACGGTGTGGTACGCGATATTCGACTCGATGTGTATTCAAAAATATTAACACTGCCCATTGGTTATTTTACCGATGAACGCAAGGGCGATATCATGGCGCGTGTAACGAACGATGTGCAAGAAGTAGAATGGGGCATTATGAATTCACTAGAAGCCGCATTTCGTGAACCCTTAAACATTATTATTTTTTTAATAACCATGTTTTCGATGAGCTCGGAACTAACATTGTTCGTGCTCGTATTATTACCCATCGCCGGATTACTCATTGGTCGCATCGGAAAAAGTCTGAAGAAAAAATCTTCTTTAGCACAAATAAAAGTGGGCGAGTTGCTCAGCAATTTGGATGAGTCGCTCGGTGGATTAAGAATCATTCACGCCTTCACCGCAGAAGAAAAATCGAAAGAGCGTTTTGGAAAAATCAACGAAGGATTGTATCGTATGCTCAACAAAATTGGTCGACGAAGAGATTTAGCATCTCCACTCAGCGAATTTTTGGGTGCTATGGTATTAACGATTGTGATGTACTTCGGTGGACGATTAGTGTTAGGAGTAGATGCCAACTTAGAACCTTCTGAATTCATCGCCTTCATTGCTATTTTTTCTCAACTCATTCCGCCCGCAAAATCTCTCACCACAGCTTGGTACAATATTCAAAAGGGATTAGCATCGGCAGAGAGAATTTATCATATCCTCGACGCTCCGGTCGCAGTGAAGGACATTGAAAATCCGAAAGAAATTAAATCATTCACACAAGGAGTCCGTTTTCAAAATGTTTCTTTTGCCTATCGAAAAGGCGATGGTGTCAACGTCCTTAAAAACATAAACCTCGACATCCCTCACGGTAAGACGATAGCGTTAGTGGGTCAATCGGGAAGCGGTAAAACGACATTAGCGGATATGCTTCCCCGTTATTATGATCCCAACGAAGGTGAAATCTTAATGGATGGCATCAACATCCGCGAACTTCGCATTTTCGATTTGCGCAAGTTGTTGGGAGTAGTGACGCAAGAATCCATTCTCTTTAATGACACCGTCTTCAACAATATTGCTTTTGGTATCGACAATGCCTCAGAAGCCGATGTGATCCACGCTGCGAAAGTCGCCAACGCGCACGAGTTCATCGCCGACATGCCCGAAGGATATCAAACCAATATCGGTGATCGTGGAGGAAAACTCAGTGGAGGACAACGTCAACGCATCAGCATTGCACGCGCAGTGTTAAAGAATCCGCCCATCCTCATCCTCGACGAAGCTACCTCCGCGCTCGATACCGAATCAGAACGTCTCGTACAAGATGCACTCACCAAACTCATGAAAGATCGCACGACTTTAGTAATAGCGCATCGCCTCTCCACCATCATCCACGCCGATCAAATCATCGTCATGAACAAAGCCGAAATTGTTGAAAGAGGAACGCATAGTCAACTGATCGAACTAGGGGGATACTATAAAAAATTGTACGAGTTACAAACATTCCAGTGATGCGAAATGCGAATGAACACGAAATGCGAAACATGCGAAATGCTTGCGCTGAGCTTTCCGAAGTGCGAATGAACCTACCTGTGCTAAAGCTTCGGTAAGCAGGCACGTCGCGAGGTTTCGCGATGCGAAAATAAACGAAAGATGCTTGCCCTGAGCAAAGTCAAGGGGTTTGCCGAGGGGAGAAATGCTTGAGCTTTGCTTTTTTATCGGCAAATTGTTTCAGATTTCTTTTTTGAAATGCAGTAATTAATTGCTTGTAATATTTTGACGTAGTGGAATCAAATTTTTATTTACTACCCTTTTGTAAGTAACTTTATCGTATCCAAAGTGAATTAAAATTCCAAGATCTAGTTTTAAAGCTGCCATGTATTTTTCGATTTGAATAATGTTATTAAAATGTAGTTGTGGTCGTTTCTTTATTTCAATGACAATAAGTTCTTCAATAACGAAATCTGCGTATCCAATACCAACTGTTTGACCTTCGTATAAAACCTTGGTTCTTACTTGCTCTTTAAAATTGATATTTTGAGATTTTAATTCAATGGCTAAAGCATTTTGGTAAACAGATTCAGGATGACCTCCACCTAATTTATAATAAACGGCGAAGCATGCTTTCATAATATTGTAGGAAAGTTCAGGATGAATAATTTTATTCATTGGTTTATTTTTATGCAAAACTCCACAACGATTTTTAATTAGTCGTATAATAAATACTTATACTCGTTTAAATACGGCTACAAGCAATTTTTAATTTGATTTTCACCTTTTTTCACCCCAAAATCTTCAATTTTCGCACTTTTCAATACTTAGTATCAACAATTCACTCCCGATAGCTATCGCATTTTTAACAAGAATTTCGCATCTTTCGCATTTCGTGTTCATTCGCATTTCGCGTCGTTCGAACATTTCGCTTCATTTTCGCATTTCGTGTTCATTCGCTTTTCGCGTCATCAGGATTTTCGTAATTTCATCCCCGCTATGATCACCTCCCCCCCCATTGATTCCGTCTCTATCGAAGAACGTATCGCCCGCTTCACCAAGCGCTCTATCAAGAATGAATCTAAGATGCACGCTCTTAAGTTGGCCATGAGTATGATGGACCTCACCACCCTCGAGGCAAAGGATACTCCTGGAAAGGTGCGTCAGCTTTGTGCGAAGGCAATGCGACCTTATGATGCCATGCCCGACTTACCATCTGCCGCTGCGGTTTGTGTGTATCCTACCATGGTGCGCGTAGCGAAAGAAGCTTTAGGTAATAGCGGTGTGAAGGTAGCCGCCGTGGCCACTGCATTTCCCAGTGGAATGAGTACCCGAAAAGTGAAACTAGATGAAACCAAGTTTGCCGTAAATGAAGGCGCCGATGAAATTGATATGGTCATCTCTCGCGGACATTTTTTAGCAGGAGAATATAATTATGTGTTTGATGAAATTGCGGCTGTGAAAGAAGCTTGCGGAGAAGCTCACCTCAAAGTAATTTTAGAAACTGGAGAGTTAAGTACACTCGACAATGTGCGAAAAGCATCCGACATCGCCATGTATGCCGGTGCCGATTTTATAAAAACATCCACCGGAAAAGTTCAACCCGCAGCAACATTGCCCGTGACATTAGTCATGCTTGAAGCCATTCGTGATTTTTATTATAAAGAAGGAAAGATGATTGGAATGAAACCCGCAGGTGGAATTGCAACAGCGAAATTAGCCATTCAATATTTGGTAGTCCTAAATGAAACACTCGGCGAAGCATGGATGAACCCAAACTATTTCCGCTTCGGTGCTTCTTCTTTAGCCAACGATTTATTAATGCAAATTGTAAAACAAACTACTGGTGTTTATCAAAGCGGTGATTATTTCTCGAAGGATTGAATTAGGATACGAACTTGCCTGCAGCAAGCAGGTTACGAATTCACGAATGCGCAAATTCGCAGATACGTTAGGATACGAATACACGAAAAATCGAATAGACGAATTTCAAAAATCTAAATTAAAATTTGAATTTTTATCAATCGATTAGCAAATCCTAATTTATCCTAATAATCCGCGTCATCAGCGTTCAAATGATGGATCTATATTCTGCGATAATCAATCATAAAAAATCATCACCAATCATAGCAAATCTGCGGCCCATCGATTATTGTCACTGCGAAAAATATAATCCACACCTATTTTTTTATGATGGTTGTAATTAAAATGAATTTAGCTACTTTTATTAATTGTTAAAATGGAATGATTAAACGCTTTATCTTATTGACATTTCTATGTATGCCGTTATTTTTAACGGCACAAACTAATCTTGTTCCAAACCCAGGTTTTGAAAGTTATAGCTCCTGTCCACAATTTCCACCTGATGGAAATATTGATAAAGCCTATCCTTGGTTTCAGCCTTGGACTAATTTAAATTCAAGTGATTTTTTTCATGTTTGTGATACAATAGATCAAATGATGTCTGTGCCTTATAATTTTGGTGGGTATCAATGGCCATATAATGGAAATGGATATGCTGGAATTGGTTGTATTGCTCCTTTGTCACCTAATTTAGGGCGAGAGTATTTGGAAGTTGAACTAACGGACAGTCTTACAGCTGGATTTACATATGATGTTTCATATTATGTAAGTCTGGGTGATACATCACAATATGCATGTAATAATATTGGGGTTCATTTTTCAGATACGGTTATTTTGTATAATACCTCGATATCAAATGTGCTTTTGAATGTACCTTTTCATGTATTTTCACAATTGATTATAACCGAAATGGTAGGATGGTATTTAATCTCAGGAAAATATACCGCAAATGGTGGAGAAAAGTATATGGTAGTTGGTAATTTTTTGAATGATATTTCCACTTCATATATAAGTACTGGAAATGGATCACAACCTTGGGCTTACTACTACTTCGACGATTTCAACGTGAGTCTCGACAGTACTACTTCGCTTGAAGAATTGAAGATTGACGATATCGTTATTTCTCCCAACCCATCAACGGATGTGTTTACCGTTTCAACGAAGTACGGTTTTCTTTTGAATGGAAAAGTGGAAGCATTTAATTTGGAAGGACAACTAATTATATCGCAGGAAATACGCAGCGAACAGAAATTCACCATCGACTTGAAAAATTTTGCTAGTGGAGTTTATCTGTTGAAAATGAAATTGGGAGATCGTATGGTTGTTCGGAAGTTGGTGAAGATGTAACTGAAAGTTCATCTAACCTAAAAATCGATTTACTAATTTGATAATTCTTTGCTTCTTAAACGAAAAAAATCGCGAAGCATTGAATTTACAATGGCCTCGCGATCCTTCATTACTATGTTATAATTTATTAATCAATTCTGAATTCTTAATTCTGATCCCGATAGCTATCGGGACTTAATTACCAGCGATCTTCATCTTTTCAAAACTATCATCGTCCAACGACTCCAACGCTTTTTCTACAAATACATTGATGTCATTGATGACATAATAATAGGCGCTCGTATTCCAAAGATCGCGTGCAATAAGTGCTTTGAGTTGTGTGCGTATCAGTTTATCTGAGGTTTTTAATCCTTCTTCATTTTTCTTAGTTCCTTTCTTCTCGGCGTACTCCACAAATTTGTTGACGAATTCATTTGTCATCTCAAATCCTTTCTTAAACTCATACACATCTTTGTATTGCGCTTTTAAGGTAGCTCTGTTCTCATCAACATACGTTAATGTGAAATCATTCATCACACCGTTTCTTCTGATGTCATCATAGTAGCGTGAACTTAAACTGGTGTCGAGCGCAACGAAGATATCGGGCATAATACCACCACCGCCATACACTGTTCTTCCGCCATTGGTTTCGTATTTTAATGAATCGTTGAAAGCGATGCTGTCGGCATGATAGAGTTCACCGTGCTCGAAACGTTTGCTTAAATCCATTTCATAATTTTCATCACCTGATTCATATGCTTTTTGAATGCATCTTCCGCTGGGTGTATGATAACGTGCAATCGTCAATCGTACTGCAGATCCATCAGGAAGAGGAAAAGGTTTTTGAACCAATCCTTTTGCAAACGTTCTTCTTCCAATCACTAATCCACGATCCCAATCTTGAATAGCACCTGAAACAATTTCACTCGCTGATGCTGAACTTTCGTCAACAAGAAGAATTAATTTTCCTTTTTCCCATCCACCGGTATTGGTAGAGTATGATTCTTGTTTTGGATTATTTCTTCCTTCAGTATAAACAATTCGTTTTCCCATACTCAAAAATTCATCTGCTAATTCTATCGCTCTGTTCAAGTATCCGCCACCGTTACCACTTAAATCCAAAATCAAACTTTGAATATTGTACTTTTCTTTTAAATCTTTTAATGCTAATTGAAATTCATCAACCGTAGTGTCTGCGAATCTAGAAATCTTGATGTAACCAACACCAGGAGCTGCTTGATAAGATGCTTCAACACTGTACAACGGAATTTTATCGCGAGTAATGTTATACACGATTAAATCGGGAGTAAGTCGACGAGCAATACTTACTTTTACTTTCGTGCCTTTGTCGCCACGAAGTTTTTTCAGTACATCGTTATTTTTTATTCCAGTCCCAGCAACAAGAGAGTCGTTGATCATTACGATTCTGTCGCCAGAACGTATTCCCAATTTTTCACTCGGACCGCCGCTGATGGTTTGTGTAACCATGATGGTATCATCCAAAATATTAAATTGAATTCCGACACCTTCAAATTTTCCAACCAAGGGTTCGTTGGTGGCTTTTAATTCATCGGCAGGAATATATACCGAATGCGGATCCAAATCTTTCAGTAAGGCGCGTATTGCACTTTCTGTTACTTTATTTTGATCCACGGAATCAACGTAAGCATAACTTACCATATTTAGGAGCGCATCAAATTTTTGGGAGGCCGCTGCGTTTTGTGCCACGCTTTGCAAACTCATACTTACGCTTACAGCGATAAGTAAAAATATTTTTGACCAATTTTTCATTTTCATTATGTTCTTTCTCTTCTTGGTGTTAAGGTTTGACGTAAAAATCTATAAATTATTGTACGTTGGTATTTTATTTACATTCGAGTGGCAAGATAAAGAAAGCCACCACAAAAAATGATTGCAGTGGCCCTATTTCTTACAACATAGTGATATTAATAACTCTGTAGAATTGAGTTATTGCTGTTTACGCTCCCTCAGGATTCATCGTCTCCAAATCTCTGTCGAAGAGGTACATACCGCCTTTGTCTCCGCCAATTAGGTTGAGTTTGTCCAATAAATTACGGGCTAAACGCTCCTCTTCAATTTGCTCTGCTACGTACCATTGTAGGAAGTTATGCGTCGTATAATCTTTTTCAGCGAGGCAATTATCGACCAGTTTATTGATTTCATCGCTCACTTTAACTTCATGTTTCAACAGTTGTTCAAACACTTCATTCACGTTTTTAAAGTTAACGGGTGGACTTTTTAAAGCTGGTAATTGAGAAACGCCACCACGCTCATTCACGAATTTGATTAGCTTCAACATGTGTTGACGCTCTTCATCGCTGTGTCGATAAAGGAAGGCACTTACTCCATTATAGCCTGAGCGTTCGGCCCAAGAGGCCATCGCTAAATAAAATTGTGAGGAGTCCGACTCCATGGCTACTTGCTGATTCAGCAGTTTTTCTATTTTCTTTGAGATCATGATCAGTTTATTTTAAAAGGTAAATTTAATGTGTTTTCTGTTAATAACAACAATTGTAGGACGTTTGAGTTTCTGAATGATTGTAATTTTTTAAAAAATTGAAGATTTTTCCTCTTTTTTCAATCTAGGAAACATATTTGTTCAAAGTGAAAGGCAAATCGGTGATTGAAAATTGGCATGTGACATCGCGAAACTGATAATTTTTTCATCTGAATGGTAAGATGCGATTTCGTAAGTATGTCCATTTTTTTTAATGATATTTTCGGTAGTATCTAAATCGTTAATGGTTGATTGAAGTCCGGTACCCATCGCTTTTAGAACTGATTCTTTGCGTGTCCAAATGGTAAAAAAATCTTTGTCAGTTGAAATAAAATCTTGTTCGTTGGAATGAAAATGTTTTTTCGCAATTTCATTAAATGGTGCCGATGGTCTTATGGTTTCTAGATCAACTCCGCCCTCCGATGGTCCAAAGTATAATGCCAGTTGATTTCCAGACCGACTGCAATTAAAATAAAAAGGAGCATTTGGTAGCTCTGGTTTTCCAAATGGATTAAAAGTAAAATTTATTTTTTCGGGAGATGTATCCAACCATTTCGAAAGTAAAACTCTTAAAAGATGATGTTGATATTGATAACTGTGCATCACTTCTTTTTTTACAAATCGAGAAGCACGTATTTTCTCTTCTTCAGAAAGATAAAGTGATGAGGGCATTATTTCTGGAACGGATGCTATAACGAGTAGCACTTGCGTTCGCGGATTTATTTCTTCTACTTTTTTATCAGTGGAAATAAAAACCAGAGACTCCATGTTGTTAACGCATGGTTTTTTCAAGATCATCTCCAATTTTATCTGCAAGAAATTCTACATTAGGAGGCCAAAATATACTGTTATGATCACCCGGCGCGAAGAGTACATCAACTTTTCCTTTCACAAAATGCGACCATCCTAAATCGTCATCGTATTCGTTATTGTAATAACTTTCCTTCGCACGAACTAATAAAATATCACCATCATACTCCCGAATTTTATAACTCATGAGCGCATCGTGACAAGCTTCTTCGATTCTACGGAAGTAGGCCGCTGATTCAGCACCAATCATTTCGGTAACTTTATACTTTTCGAGCCACGATTCAATATCATTGTTTCGATCTTGCTGTTTTTTTCGTGCTTCAAAGTAGATTTTTCGTTCTTCTTTATCTGCTTTCGCTAACTCAACAGCACGTTTCACAAATCGCTCAGCTAAAAGTTGTACATCAACAATTTGTTTCATTCCCGCAGGAAGAAAATCTTTTTTCTTCGCAGCATCAATATCAAAAATGCAGAGGAAACCAATTTCTTCTCCCGCTTCTTTTAATTGAATAGCCATTTCATAAGCAAGGTATCCGCCAAAGGATCCTCCTGCTAAATAATAAGGTCCTTCTGGTTGTACAGCTCGAATAGCTTTGATGTGGTATGCGGCCATTTGTTGCATGTCATGGAAAGGAGTATCTACTCCATTCAATCCATATGCTTGTAATCCATAACTTGGTTGACTCCCTCGTAAACGCTGTCCTAATCCATGATATTTAAATACGTTTCCGCTAATTCCATGCGCAAAATAAAGCGCCTTGTTGATTCCGCCTTCACGCAATGGTACTATAGGATTCCATATTTTTTCATCCCCATGTTCTTCATAAAGGGAACTTAATGCTCGTATGGTGGGAGATGTAAATAAAACAGCCAAAGGCAATTTTTTATTCATCATATTTTCCAAATCCACCATTATTTTCACTGCAAGAATGGAGTGACCTCCCAGTTGGAAAAAATCATCGTCAAGACGAATGTTAGGAACTTGTAGCACCTCTTCCCATAATTTAATAATGGTTTTCTGCAATGGAGTGGTAACTTCTTCTTCTAATTTTTTTCTATCAATTTCTACAGCTCCAGGTAATGGTAATGCCTTGCGATCGATTTTCCCGTTGGGTGTTAATGGAAAATCTTGCATGGGAATCCATACCGCGGGTACCATGTATTCTGGGAGTTGTTTTACAATGGAACTTTTGCAACGACTGATTATATCTACATTCGATAAATTTGTTGTCATTGCTTTATACCAAACGACCAACATATTTTGTCCCGACTTATCCGGATGTGTAAGTACAATAGATTGTTGAATTAGATCACAGTTGTTGATCGCAGTTTCTATTTCCCCTAACTCAATTCGATAGCCTCTCACCTTCACTTGATGGTCAAAGCGATTCATGAAAAATAAATTGCCTGAAAGATCCATCACAACACGATCTCCTGTTTTATACACCATTCCTTCTCCGTCGGGAGATGGAATAAATTTCTCTGCTGTTAACTCTGGTCGATTTAAATATCCTGCTGATACACCCTCTCCACCAATCCACAACTCACCCGACATACCTACTGGACAAGGATGCCCGCGTTGATCCATGATGAATGTTTTCGTATTAGCAACCGCTTTTCCGATGGAAAGAATTCCATTGCGTTGACGATGTATTGTTTGTTGAGTTACGAGAGATACTGTTGACCATATTGTTGTTTCAGTTGGACCGTACAAATTCCACAAATCGCGATTGCATGACAATAACATTGTTGCTAATTCGATACGAAGTGCTTCTCCGCCACAAAGTACCGCTAAATCTTTTTTTCCTTGCCATCCTCCAGCAAAAAGTAGATCGTAAGTAGCGGGAGTTGCTTGCATAAAGCGAATGGCTTTTTGATCAATATAATTACTCAGCCAACGAGGATCCATTGCCTGAGTTTTGTTTGCTAAGTGTAATCCGGCTCCATGCATCAAGGGCATAAAAAATTCCAATACAGAAATGTCGAATGAAATGGTGGTGACAGATAATAATCGTTCTTCACGATCTAACCCCATTTTAGCAGCAAGGTCATTTAATAAATTGGTAACAGATGCATGTCGAACAGCTACCCCTTTGGGCTTTCCGGTAGAGCCTGAAGTGTATAGTACATAAGCTAAGGTTTCATGCGTCACCGCATTTTTGGTATATTCAATACCGTTAGTTTCGTTTTTAAGATCTTCAAAGAAAAGGACTTTGTCAGCAGGGAATTGCAATTCTGCTTGCAGTTCCTTACTAATGATGACCTGTTTTGCAGGAGCATCCTCTACCATGTAATGTAAACGATCGACAGGGAAATCAGGGTCTAATGGGATGTAAGCTGCTCCAGATTTTAAAATGCTCAAAAGGATAACTGGCAATTCAGCCGTTCTTCGCATGCACACGCCAATAAAATCTCCTTCCTTAATTCCACGCGCTTGCAATCGAGCTGCCCAATGTCCTGATAAGTAATTTAATTCTTCGTAAGTAATATGTTTGTCACCTGCAACAATAGCAATGTGATTTTTCTTTAAAGTATCTGTAGTCTCTTCAATACATTCATGAATCCCAAGCGGTTTTTCATGTTTGATTTTCGTGTCGTTGTTTTTCTTGAAAATGCCTTTTTCAATAGGTGTGATGGCATTTAATGATTCGATGGGTTTCTCTGGATTCTCAATAATGCTTTGCATGATGCAGATGAATTCCTGCATACGAACTTGCATCATCTCTTCGTTGAAAAGGTCGTTGTTAAAAGTGCATTCTAGCGTCAATTGATTTCCAGTACCCGATGCATTCAAGAAAATTTCGAAGTTTTCGAAATGACGTGGATTCGTACTAACTTCAAAAGTGCAACCCTCAAAATGAAATCCCTCAGCGAATCCGATATCCACATTAAATACAACTGGCACCAATGGAATTCGAGAAGGATCTCGATGAATATTTAATTTTTGAATTAAACTTCCGAAAGTAAACTGTTGATGATCGTAAGCATCGAATAAATATCCTTTTCTGGATTTCAAATATTCGTTGAAAGGTTGATTCGGTAGAATTTTACTTTTTAGTGGAAGTAAATTTACACAATGGCCGACTAAATTAAATCGGCCTTCTACATTTTGCCCTGCAGCAGGTAAGCCAACCACTAAATCTTCTTGCCCTGTTACATGGTAGAGAAACGATTCAAAGGCGCTTAACATTAGCGTAACGAAACTCGCATTCGTTTTTTTGCTTACGTCGCGCATTCCCTTTACTATTTCTTCGGGTACGATAGCGTCGATACGCTTAGCATGAAAACTGCGAAGTGCAGGACGAGAGTTATCGTTTGGAAATTCAACGACAGGAATTTCATCTTGGAATTGTTGAACCCAAAATGCCTCAGTCTCTTCTTGGCCTTTTGATTTAATTTCAAGAGCGAGCTCTTGAGCATATTGAATAAATGAAACGGCAGGTTCTAAATCGGGCATTTCACCTTTAGTGGATGCAGAGTAAATGATACTCAAATCACGCAACATTAAACTCAATGACCATCCATCACAAATAATATGATGCCCAGTAACGACTAAAGTGAAATCGGTTACACCATAGGAAATCAAATGTACTCGAATTAATGGCCCATTTAACAAATCAAAAGTCTGAAGCGTTGCATCTTTTGATACCTTTTTTACTAAAAGATATTTTTCTTCATCTGAGTAAACTACAGTTTCAATCCATGGAAGTTGCAGGCTTGTTGAAATGTAAAGGGAGTGTCCATCTTCGCTAAATGTGGAACGAAGTGCATCATGACGATGAACTACCTTTGCAAAAGAATCTTTTAGTAATTCTTTATTTAAAGGCCCTGAAATTTTTAAGGTTACCGACTCATTATAGGCACAGTTAGCTGCATCTCCACCCAATAATACAGAGGTGAAGATTTCGCGTTGTGCTTCTGTCGAAGTAACAGTTGTTGAGTTCGGAGCGAACGGATCAAAGTCAACAGCTTCAAAAGTTAATTCGGGTGGTATAACTGACATACAATTATAAAAGTAATTAATTATTGTTAAGTTTCAAATATTTACCTGGACGAGACGGATCTGGAACGAACCAGCCTGGACTCCCATCGGGATTTTTCCCCAACATCGCTCCCGGAATGGGCGGGTTATTGGCGTTGAAGGAAGTATGAGCAATACTTGATTTCCCATTCACCTTTTGACCATTAGTATCTCCAGGAATGAATCCAAGTTCAACAATTTCCAATAGCGCTTCTTTAAATTTATAAATGATGGTGTCAATATCTTCTTGCGTATGTGCTTCTGTTAAGAAACAAGGGAACCCATCATAAATATGAATGCCTTTATGTCTAAGAATTAAGAATAACAAATCAATGTTATGCATATCCGAATTATATTTTGGTTTAAATAGCGAACCAAAATGAACAATATGAAAGTTTGTTTTTAAGTGCTCACAATAGGTATTAATTTCTCGAGCAAGACGAGTGGTATTATTCGTTAATGATTCTTGTAATGCTTGTCCCTTTTCTTTCATCCGAAGCAAAACGGCTTTTGCAGCAGCAAGTGCAAAAGGATGTCGAACAAAAGTTCCAGCGAAATAAGTAACTCCAATTTCAGGAACGCTTTTATCACCATACTGCCAATGACCGCCATCTAATGCATCCATGTATTCACGCTTTCCTGCGATAACACCGATGGGCATTCCGCCTCCTACTACTTTGCCATAAGTACCAAGATCAGCTTTCACATTGAAAAATTGTTGTGCTCCTCCTGGTAAGGTTCTGAATCCTGTTATTACTTCATCAAAAATAAGAAGACTTCCAGCATCAGTTGTAATTTTTCTTACTTCTTGCAAAAATTCTTTTGGATGGAAGTCAGCTCTTCTGCTTTGAACAGGTTCAACCAATACAGCAGCGATTTCATGTGCACGCTCTTTGATGATGGCTAATGCTTCGGGTGTTCCATAATCTAAAACCAACATATTTTGTACCGCTTCAGGCATGATTCCTGCCGCCGCCGGAATGGATTTTAATTTTTTTGTTCCACGTAAAATTACTTCGTCGTTGATGCCATGATAAGAGCCGTTGAAGCAAATAATCGTAGATCGACCTGTAACGGTACGGGCTATACGAATGGCACCAAGTACCGCTTCTGATCCTGTGTTGCAGAATCCAGCACGATCATAATTGGTAAGTTCGCAAATCATTTTCGCTACTTCTCCTGCCAACTCGTGCTGTGGACCTAATTCATATCCTTTTTGTAATTGTTCTTGTAGTGCTTCAACAATGAATGGAGGATTGTGTCCAAACATGTTGGATCCAAATCCATTTAACACATCTAAATATTCATTTCCATCAATATCCCAAATTTTTGAGCCCAGTGAACGGTTTACTACTGGCTGGTATGTCACTTCTTTTAAATGTGGTTTGAAACCAGTTACTACTCGAGGATCTGCTAAATGTGAACGATGTTCTTGTGTATATTCTTTCGATTTTTTTGTTCTTTCATTATACGCATCAATAAAAGCACTCAACCATTTTTGTTGGTCAATTGTAAATTGATTGTTGGTCAACTTTTCGATTCTTGCTACTGCACCAAAAGGTTTCTTCAATTCGTTTTCTTCCTCTTCATTTACAAACGGTGTTTCGTTTTGAAGAAATGAAGTATTTGCATTAGGAGCGAGATTCGGAAGTGTCGAAGGCACAGCAAATGGCATGGGCGCTTGTCCACTCATCATTTGCAATTGTTGCTGCATCACTTGAAGTTGCTGCGTGATGAGCCATTGTAAGTTTCCATTCCCCGCATTCAAATTTCCCGTAGGCATTATGGAAGGTCCCTGTTGTTGTGGATTTGATGTTGTACGAGATGAAACAGGTGGTGGCATGGGAGCCGCCATTTCAGCAGGCAGTAATTGATCGAGGTAACTAGATAAAGTATTTAATGAAGACAAATCTTCGTTGAGTTGACGGAAAGTTACCTTAGTATT
Organism: Bacteroidota bacterium; assembly: GCA_031421935.1. Classification (GTDB taxonomy): domain Bacteria; phylum Bacteroidota; class Bacteroidia; order AKYH767-A; family OLB10; genus JAJTFW01. Next base: position 21,830 of record JANOPQ010000205.1, read on the forward strand.
ATACTTTTTAGTGAGTGTGAGTGCTATTTGTGTGAGAAAGAGTGAGTCGAGACCGAGCTCTACAAATCCAGCATCAAGATCAGCTCCCTCCAATTCGATACCAGAAGCTTCTTCAAGAATTTCCGAGATCTCTTTTATTAGTCGTTCCTTACGTTGAGGCATGGCAGAAGAAAGTTGTGTTGTAATTATTTCAGGAGTATTATTAATATTATTTTCTTGAATGAGATTAAAACCTCCTTGTAATGGCGGGTCTAACCAAAATTCTTTGTGTTCGAATGGATAGCCAGGCAATGCAATGCGTTGTCGTTTTTCCAGCCCGTAAAAGGTGTTGAGGTCGATGGTAATTCCATTCAACCATAATTGTCCAATAGCACTAATCATGTTCGTCCATTCAGCGTCATTCAAAGAATGATCACCTAAAGAGGAAACTGCCTTTTGCGATTTAGGATCTATGGCTTGTTGTCGAGCTAAAGTAGATGCGGTATTTCGCGGACCTAATTCCAACATGATGTACTTTGGTTCATCTGTCCAAATCGCTTTTACGCCTTCCGCAAATCGAACGGCTGCTCGTAAATGATTTGCCCAATACATCGGATCTGTAGCTTCACCATCCGTCATCCATTTTTTAGTTACGGTTGAAAGTATGGGAATTTTTGGTGCATGTAATCTTGCTTTTCTTACGATCGCTGCAAAAGGTTCAACAATGGGATCCATCATTGGAGAATGAAATGCATGAGAAGTGTGAAGTGCTTTGCAAATCACTTCTTCTGCTTCCCACTTTTGTTGAAGTGTGGCAATTTCTTCGTGAGGTCCGGCCACCACACAAAGCTGCGGACCGTTTACAGCGGCAATGGAAATTTTATCATTGAGCAAAGGAAGAATCGCTTCTTCTGGCAGTCGCACAGATAACATTCCACCTTCGGGACAACTTTGCATCATCTTCCCGCGGTTAGCCACCACCGTTAGTGCATCTTCTAAACTAAATACGCCAGCAATAGTGGCAGCAACGAATTCGCCAATGCTATGTCCGATGAGTGCTTTAGGTTGTATTCCCCAACTCATCCAAAGCTGTGCTAAACTATAGCCAATCGTAAATAAAGCGGGCTGCGTATAATACGTTTGTTTTAATAATTTTTCAGCATCTGCATCACCATCTTTTGCAAATAATAATGTACGAAGATCTCGTCCTAGAATAGGTTCTAAAATTTCATTACAACGATCCACCGCATCTTTGAAAATAATTTCATCACGATACAATGCCGTTCCCATGCCAACATATTGCGAACCTTGCCCTGGAAACATAAATACAACGCCGTTAGCTTGCTGTGTAAAATGTTGTTTCGCACTTCGTTTATTATCGGATTGTTCTAATTGTTGAATGGCATCTTCAATATTCTCTGTTGCAACAAACCAGCGATGTGGAAAATCGTGTCTTCCCTTTTGCAACGTGTAGGATAAATCAGCAAGCGATATTTTGGGATGTGTTTTTAAATACTCTTTTAATTCTTCTTTTCTTAATGCAAGTGCCGTTTCTGTTTTTGCAGAGAGCGCAATTAATTGTTTACTTCGCGATATTCCAGAAGGAACTGCTTGAGGAGCTTCTTCTAAAATGACATGTGCATTGGTTCCACCTACACCAAATGAGCTGATACCTGCTCTACGTGGTAGTAAATCGGTGTTCCATGCATTGTGTTTATCATTTACATAAAACGGTGTCTTTGCAAAATCGATTTGAGAATTTGCATTTTCATAAAATAAATTACGCGGAATTTCTTTATGATGTAAGGCCAGTACCGTCTTAATAAATCCAGCAACACCTGCGGCGGCTGTTAAATGTCCGAAGTTTGTTTTCACAGAACCCAGTGCACAATATTGATTTTTGTCGGTATGCTCACGAAAAGCTTTTGTTAATCCTTCTATTTCGATGGGATCACCTAATGGTGTTGCAGTACCATGTGTTTCTACATAAGAGATACTAGATGCTTCTACACCGGCCATGGCTTGCGCCATACTTATTACGGCCGATTGTCCATCTACACTTGGGGCTGTAAAACTTCCTTTATCGCTACCATCATTATTTAAAGCTACACCACGAACCACAGCATAAACAGTATCGCCATCTGCAATGGCATCTTCATAACGTTTTAGAACAACGATTCCAGCTCCGTCACTAAAAACTGTTCCACGAGCGCCATCGTCAAAAGTTCGGGTATGCCCATCGTTAGAATACATCGCACCTTCTTCATAACGCTGTCCGCTGTTCACAGGGGAAGTAATCGCAGATCCTCCTGCCAAAACCATATCACATTCTCTATTCCATAGTGAATTGCAAGCTTGAGCAATGGCGGTTAATGAAGTGGAGCAAGCTGTATGTACACTCACAGCAAGACCTTTCAAATTTAATTCGTAGGCAACGCGTGTGGCAATATAATCTTTTTCGTTTTGTGTCATTGCAAGGAAAGATCCTACACGACGAACGGCATCTGTATTAGGAAGTACATTATTTAAATAATAAGTACTGTTTCCCATTCCTGCAAAAACACCAATCAATCCATCATAACGGTTGGGGCTATACCCTGAATGCTCTAATGCATTCCATGCTAATTCTAAAAACACACGTTGTTGTGGATCGGTTACTTTAGCTACATTCGGATTCATCTGAAAGAAAGCGGCATCAAAGCCTTTCGCATCTTTGATAACTCCTCTTGCTCTTACATAGTTGGGATCATTTACTAAATCGGAAGGCAACGATGGATCTAATTCTTCTGGAGAAAAGAAACGAATGCTTTCTATTCCATTTTTTAAATTATCCCAGAATTGATCAACGGTGTCTGCACCCGGAAAACGCAATGACATTCCAATAACAGCTATTGCATCTTGCACCGATTGCGTTCCTTTCTGATGACGCGCTTTTGCTCGCGCTTCCATGTCTTTTTTCAGACTTTTGTTATTTTCTTTTCCATCTATACTTGCCGATAATGCAGCGATGGTTGGATATTGATATACTTTTATGACAGACAAATCAATGGCGTGCTCAATTTTCAGAAGCGCAACGGATTGCAAGGCCAATAATGAATTTCCTCCTAGATCAAAGAAGTTATCGTTGATACCAATCGGCTCAATATTTAATAATGTCGACCAAAGTTGACAAAGTAATTTTTGTATTTCGTTTTCAGCAGCTACATAAGGAATCCCTAACTCCGGACGCTTTGTATCAGGTATCGGCAATGACTTGCGATCAATTTTTCCACTGGGAGTACGAGGTAAATCTTCTAACTGAACGATGGCCGATGGCATCATATAATCAGGAAGCATTGTCTGTAAAAAAGTACGCACATCCTTTACATGAAGTTCATGTCCTTTTTCAAAAACGAGATAACCAACTAATTTTTTCTCTCCAGGTTTATCTTCACGTACAGTAGCTGCAGCTTGAATTACATTTTTGAAACGACCAAGTGCTACTTCAATTTCACCTAACTCGATTCGGTAGCCACGTACTTTTACTTGCCCATCGATCCTTCCTAAATATTGAATATTTCCATCAGGAAGTTTCTTAGCGAGATCGCCTGTCTTGTAAAGTTTTTCGGAGGTATTAAATGGATTCGATGTAAATCTTTCCTTCGTTAAATCATCTCTATTCAAATATCCATCAGCTAAACAAAGTCCAGAAGCAAATAATTCTCCTTCTTCACCATCCTTAACCGGCTTTCCCTTTTCATCCAACAAATACACTTCAGAATGTTGTATTGATTTTCCAATAGGAGGAAGTAGTGGCCAAGTTGATGGAGCACCTTCTAATAGATACGAAGTAACGACATGTGTTTCGGTGGGACCGTAGTGATTGAATAATTTGCAATGAGGAATGCGGTTGAAAAAATCGATGATGGCTGGAGTTACTTGTAGCTGTTCTCCTGCAGTGATCACTTCATGCAAACAAGATAAGTTCGCATTCGTTTTTTTAGATAACTCACACAAACTTTGCAATGCAACGAAAGGAAGAAAAATTCGATTGATATTATTTTTTTCTATGTAATTTAAAAGTACGGGTGCATTCAATCTTTCTTCATCGCCAATTAAACAGATGCAACCACCATCACACCAAGTACTAAATATTTCTTGGAAATGCACATCAAAACTAACAGGTGCAAATTGGAGGGTCCGCCCTTCGTCATGAACTCCGGTTTGGTGCAACTGCCAATCTATCAAATTCAACAGCGCTTTGTGTGGCATCTTTACCCCTTTTGGCTGACCAGTTGATCCGGAGGTAAAAAGGACATAGGCGGCTTGATCTTTATCAATATTAAAATCGGGGTTTGTCCCTTCATTTTCTTTGTTTATGGATTGAATATCAATAATTTGATATTTCCCTTGAGGTAATTTTTTTCCGAGGGAAGGAGTGCTCACCATGACTGAAATCTTACTGATTTCGGCCATGTATTGAAGTCGCTCCATCGGATAGTCTATATCGAAAGGCACATAAGCAGCTCCAGCCTTCAATATTCCCAAAATAGCTACCATGAGGTCACAAGAACGCTCTAAACAGACGCCAACAAAACCATCTTTTACACCTTTGATTTGTCCCAAATGATGGGCTAAAGCATTTGCTTGGTTATTTAATTCTGCATAACTAAGCGACCGATTTCCATGCAAAACAGCCTGCCTATCAGGATGTTGTACTGCCCTGGCTTCTACTTGTGAATGGATATTTTTAAAAGTTGACATGTGGTGTATCGGGCGACAGTCTGATTTTATGTCGGGCAACCGAGCTATATTTTACTCACAATAAAGGTAAAAGTTTCAGCAATACGTAGACAAAACTACATTTATTTACAGGGGAATATTACAATTAACCCAAAAAAGTCTAATGACTTTTTTGCCCTACGGGCTGACGATTGATTTTGAAGCAATAATTCAGATCAAGTTGTTAAAACGAAATTAAGAATTGCTTCAAAATCAATGTCAGGGTTAATCCCGACAATTCATTGATTTATCAATGAATTCGTCGCCCTGCGGGTTTCTGATCCCGACCAAAGCTTCGGGGCACAATTGTCATTTCTAATGACAATTGTGGGATTAAATCAATGAATTGGTGTTTATTTTGTTTTGAACTTATTTGTTTATCAAATTGTGGGTCAAAATGGCAGTTTTTATCCTTTGGCAAGCATATTGACTCGTGGTGAAACTCATTAAAAAGCAAAATAAATTAAAGATAGATATGACAAATCCAACAGGCAAAATTAATGTACAAACGGAAAATATTTTTCCGATCATCAAGAAATTTCTATACAGTGATCACGAGATTTTTTTAAGGGAATTGGTGGCGAATGCTGTTGATGCAACTCAAAAATTTAGTGCGCTCAATCGCATGGCGGAGAAACCTGTGGAGTCAGGAGAACTATATGTTGAAGTAAAGATCGATAAAGAAAACAAGACCTTGCATGTGATTGATCGTGGCGTAGGAATGACGGGTGAAGAAGTGGAGAAATACATCAACCAAATTGCATTCAGTGGTGCCGAAGAATTTGTGAATAAGTACAAAGATGAGTCGGGTGCGCAACTCATCGGAAAGTTTGGACTTGGATTTTACTCTGCATTTATGGTTTCGGATCATGTTGCATTGCACTCACGTTCATGGCTAGCCGAAGAAGGAGATGCAGTGCGTTGGACCTGCGATGGAAGTCCATCTTACAACATGGAAAAATTAGCGAAGAACGATCGTGGTACCGAAGTAATTCTAGCCATCAATGACGATTCATTGGAGTTTTTAGAGCCTGCTCGCATTCGCACTTTGTTGAATAAATACTGTGGATTTCTTCCTGTTGAAATTCGTTTCGAAGGAGAGAAAATAAACAATACAGCACCAGCTTGGGTCAAGAAACCTACGGAGTTAACGGACGAAGATTACAAGGCATTTTACAAAGAATTATATCCTTTCGCCGAAGAACCTTTGTTTTGGATTCATCTCAATGTAGACTTCCCTTTTAATTTAACTGGAATTTTGTACTTTCCGAAATTGAAAAAGAATTTAGAAGTTCAAAAAAATAAAATTCAATTATACTGCCGACAAGTATTTGTGACGGATGCAGTAGAAGGAATTGTTCCCGACTTCCTTACTTTGTTACATGGTGTTATCGACTCACCGGATATTCCATTAAATGTATCCAGAAGTTATTTGCAAAGTGATTCGAATGTAAAGAAAATCAGCAATCACATTTTGAAAAAAGTAGCTGACAAATTAGAGGAATTGTTTAAAGAAAACCGAAATGATTTTGAAGCGAAGTGGGATGATATTGGTGTCTTTATTAAGTATGGAATGTTGAGCGAAGAAAAATTCTTCGAGCGCGCCAATAAATTTTGTTTGTTAAAGAACGTCGATAAAAAATATTTCACATTCGAAGAATACCGAAATCTAATCAGCCTCAACCAAGAGGACAAAGACAAAAAAGTTATATATCTCTATACTACGAATCCTGAAGATCAATATGCATACATCAATTCTGCGAAGAAAAAAGGGTATGATGTTTTGTGGATGGATGGTGTTATTGATACACACTTTGTAAATTTTATTGAGCAAAAATTGGAGAATGGAAGCTTTGCTCGAGTAGATGCGGATACCATCGATAAGCTCATCGCTAAAGAGGAAAGTCGGATCTCTAAACTCACGGAAGAGGAGCAAACGCAATTGAAAGAGTTGGTAGAGACCGTAGTGAATAAGGAAACGTATCATGTGAGTGTTGCCTCATTATCCGAAGACGACGCTCATATCGTTCTGACACGTCCCGAGTTCATGCGTCGAATGAAAGAAATGTCGGCGAGTGGCGGAGGAAGTTATTCCTTTATGGGTGAAATGCCTGACCAATATAACATGGTTTTAAATAGTAATCACCCATTCGTAGGTAAAATTTTGGGCGAAACAGACGCTGCACTAAAAGCAAGTTTAATGCAACAAGCAGTAGACTTGGCTTTGCTCAATCAAGGATTATTAAAAGGGGAAGCTCTTTCCGATTTCACAAAAAGAAGTATTGATTTACTAAATAAGTAAGCAATCGTAATTCAATCAGGGTGGTGAAAGCAATGGCTTTCACCACACTTTTTTATATAAATACTATTCAGCCATTGGCAAACGTTTGTATTCGACTAGAAGCGTTTATTATACGACTATTCAAAATCAGTGCATTACTTTTGTCATCATCAAACCGAAAATAAATTTATTAACAAAATAACATTCTCAGGTAAAATTTAGGAAGAATGGAGTGAATAATACTTCTTAATTATTACCTTTGAATTCTAAACGAATCAAGCATTATGAGTCTCGAAATTACAGCAAAATTAATTAGTTCCCTTCCGGAACAGACAGGATCAGGAAAAAATGGTCCTTGGGTGAAGCAAGATTTTATCGTGGAAACGGAAGATCAGTATCCAAAGAAAATATGTATGAGTGCATGGGGTGACTTGGTGAAGCAATTCAACGGGTATGCCATGGGTTCTCGCCTTAAAATTTCTTTTCGTGTTGAATCACGCGAATACAATGGTCGTTGGTACACCGACGTTCGTCCTTGGAAAGCAGTTGTTGATGGCTCTGTAGCCGCAAGTCCTGCAGCGATGGATGCACCTGCAAACTTTGCTACTTCTGGTAACGAACAAAGTCAACCTGCTGCTACTTCTGTAGAAGATGATTTACCATTTTAATAAATGAGAAAGTCGCAATTAAGTAGTGAATTGCAACCACAATAATTACACAATCAAACCATAGATTAAAAGCCCCGTCTGCTAAAGATGGGGTTTTTGCTTTTGATGGAAATGGTAAACTACTTTATTCAATCGCATGAAATTACTCATGCATTCCGAAAGGAACCTCACTGCATTTTATTATTTTTACCAAAGAAATAATTAATGTTATGATAATGAAAAGAAGAATTCTCCTGATTGTTTTATTGTTCTCAACTGTTTTTTCCTCCGCAGATGAAGGCATGTGGTTGCCTCAACTTTTGCAACAAATGAATGCCGCAGAAATGCGACTGAAAGGCCTACAAATTCCGATTGAGGAAATTTATAGCGCGAATAAGAATAGCTTGAAGGATGCAGTTGTTCTTTTTGGTGGTGGTTGCACAGGTGAAATTATTTCTGCGCAAGGATTAATGTTGACCAATCATCATTGTGGTTTCGGACAAATTCAAGAGCATAGCACTCTTGAACATAATTATTTGAGAGATGGATTTTGGGCCATGACCATGAAAGAGGAGTTACCGTGTCCCGGATTAACAGCAACGTTTATTATTCGCATGGAAGATGTGACAACATCTTTTACGAAAGCACTTGAAAATTTAACCGAGGAGCAACGAAATGCAAAGATTAAAGAAATTTCCGCTTCTCTCGAGAAGAAAGCCATTGAAGGAACCCATTATGAAGCACGTGTTCGACAATTTTATTCGGGCAATGAATTTATTTTAATTGTTTCGGAAACCTTTAATGATGTACGTTTGGTAGGCGCTCCTCCTTCATCCATTGGAAAGTTTGGCGGTGATACCGACAATTGGATGTGGCCTCGACACACAGGCGATTTTTCTATGTTTAGAGTGTATGCAGGAAAAGATAATAAGCCCGCGGAATACAGTACTGAGAATGTCCCTTTTGTTCCTCGTCATTTCTTTTCAATTTCTACCAAAGGGGTTCAGCAAGATGATTTCACTATGGTATATGGTTTTCCTGGACGAACTCAGGAATATATTTCTTCTTATCAAGTAAGTACCATTGTTGAAGTAACCAATCCTAATCGAATCAAAGTTCGTACTGCGCGTTTGGACGTGATGGGGGAATCGATGAGAAGCAGTGAAGCCTTGCACTTGAAGTATGCCGATAAGCAAAGTGGAGTGAGCAATGCATGGAAGAAATGGAAAGGAGAGAGCAAAGGCTTGTTGGCAGCAAAAGGACTAGAGAAGAAACAAGCCTTCGAAATTGATTTTAAATCATGGTATTCGAAGTCGGATGCGCTGAGTAAAAAGTATGCCATGGTTTTACCTTCTATTGAAACACTTTATAAAAACACTCGACCCTATTTATCAGCGAACGATTATTATGCAGAAGCTGCCTTTGGTATTGAACTGATTAGTTATGCGATGGGCTTAAAGAATTTAGTGGAGATGACGCTTTCAGAAAAACCAGATACTGCAAAAATTAGAGTGGAGGCAGAAGCGTATAAAGTAGGAGTAGCTGGCTATTTTAAAGACTACGATATGAATACCGATCGTAAGATGATGGCTACATTGCTTAAAATATTTGACGAGGGTGTTGCTGATTCATTGAAGCCCGAATATTTTACGGTACTGCGTAAACGTTATCATTCAGATTTTGTGAAATTAGCGGATGCAATTTTTGCGAAAAGCGATTTGGATGAGGAGGAAGAGATGGCAGAGGTGTTCGTTAAATTTGGAAAGTCGAGTGCAAAGGAAATTAAATCAGATCCTGCGTATCAATTGGCCGATGCATTATTGACATTCTATCGAAGTCGTGTTGCTGATAAAGTAAAATCTTTTAATGCCGAATTGACGTTGTTGAATAGATTGTATATGGAAGGACAAAAGGAGATGCAGCCTGAGAAAAAATTGTATCCCGATGCCAACAGTACACTTCGTTTGGCTTATGGACAAGTGCGCGGTTATGAAGCACGCGATGCGGTTTATTTTAATTTCCAAACCGATTTAGATGGCATCATGGAGAAATACATTCCCGGTGATGAAGAATTTGATTTACCGACACGCTTAGTTGAATTACATAAATCGAAAGACTATGGTCGCTACGGAGTGAACGGAACAGTGCCTGTTGCATTCATCGCTACCAATCATACTACAGGTGGTAATTCGGGAAGTCCGGTATTAAATGCAAAAGGAAATTTAATTGGCACCAATTACGATCGCGTTTGGGAAGGTACCATGAGTGATATTTTATTTAATCCAGAGATTTGTAGAAACATCACTTTAGATATTCGATATACATTATTCATCGTCGATAAGTTTGCAGGAGCAAAACGATTGATTGAGGAAATGGACTTAGTGGATTAACAGAGTGAGAAACAGAGTGAGAGCGAGGATTACAGAGTGAGAGCGAGGAAAATACAGAGCGAGAAACAATGTGAGTGCGATAATACAGCGCGAGAATTAGAGTGAGTACGGAGAATTGTAGGTAGTGCTTCGCTTTCACACTCTTTCTGTTTCTGCAAATGCTTCCCACGAGTTCCCTCGGTCAGTAAGGACAGAGTGAGTCCCGATAGCTATCGGGAGAGTGTGAGTGCGAGGAGTATTAGATAGAGCTGCGCTCTCAAACTCTTTCTGTTTCTGTATCTGCTGCCCTCGAGTTCCCTTGTGCAGCAATTAAAACTAACCCCTAATTGTTTTGCTGTCCACGAATTCTATCTGGCAGCGATAAAAGTGAATTTAGTTACGAATGCTTAGAGTATTGTGAGAGATTATATGGAAAGGAAGTCGATTATTATATTGCTTTGTTGTAAGAAAAATTATATATTTGTTTTATGAACTATATTGAATTCATTGAGATTAATGCAAATGTTAGGTTCGGGAAACCTTGTGTTAAAGGTACGAGAATTGCAGTATATGACGTTTTAGGTTGGCTAGCTTCGGGAATGACTCATGAGCAGATTTCAGAGGACTTTCCTGAAATTTCACATACACAAATTTTGGCGTGCCTTGCATTTGCAGCTGATCGCGAACATAAGTTTGGAATTGCTTCATGAAACTTCTCTTTGATCAGAATATCTCATTTAGAGTAGTTCGAAAGCTACACGATATTTTTCCAGAATGTGCCCATCTTTCCGCTTTCGATTTAATTAATTCAACTGATATTGTTATTTGGAATTATGCTAAAGAAAACAATTATTGTATTGTAACATTTGATTATGATTTCGTTGATTTTTCAATATTAAAAGGCTCCCCACCGAAAATAATTATAATTAAAAAGGGAAATTTAAAAACAGAAGTTCTTATTTCATTGATTCGATCATATGAGGATCAGATTTCAAATTTTTTACATTCAGATTCTGAAACTTCAATCTTAGAATTAACTCATATTATGTTATAGTTTTTTTTATCTAGGATAAGTTTAAAATTAGGTCCTAGAATTTTATGATTTTTTAAATTAGAAGAAGGAAAAGTATTTGTTTGATAAATAGTGTCCGAACATTCATATACAGCAACGCCTTCATCATTACTGACGAAGGCGTATACTTATTAGTTGGATGGTTCCGAAGTTAATCGGTATGGATTAATTTTTAACGTACTCTAGTGAACGAATCGCTCCACCATTATCTGTAGCTGATAAATACATCACATCGTTTTCTAAAACCACAATAGTCCAGGCACGATTTAAATCAACCGCTTTGAAATTCGAATTGGTATACATGATAGAGGTAGAGTCGCCAAAAGTAAAGCCACTTAACTTCACATAGGCTTTAGTCAACTTCGCATCAACAGAATAGCTACCTAATAATGTAGTGTCTAAAGTCACGTTACTATTCGTATCGTACTTTTTCACATTGATGGCAACACCACCACCATTAAAACTCCACGTCTCGTGGGAGTCGTTACTATTTGAAAAAATGACTTTCCAAGTTTTCTGAATTTTTTCATTCAACTTTTTCTCTGAAAGTAATAAGTCGTTTTGTTCGCATCCTGTTAGGCTAATCATAACCAACCCTGCCAGCGCCATTAAAAGATTTTTCATGCGTTTAATTGTTTTTTTTGTGTCTTTATACCATCAGAATACCATCAAAGGTACATCTAATATACGCCAAAACATTACAAATACTAGTATTGAACATTTCGGATCCGCTGTTCGATCTTGGTGGTTGAGTATCCATCTACAAAAGGAATGGTTTTTACTACTCCGCCTTTTGCTGTAACAATATCGTATCCCACAATCTCTTCGGGCTTATAATCAGCTCCTTTAACTAATACATCGGGTTGAACTAAACGTATTAATTCATAAGGTGTAGGCTCATCAAAAAGAATAATAGCCGAAACAAATTCCAAGGCTGCTAATACCATCGCTCGGGAGCGCTCATCGTTGATAGGTCGGGATGGACCTTTAATTTTAGACACAGAACGATCTGTATTTAAACCTATTACCATCTTATCCCCAAAATCAGCAGCACGTGCCAAATAGTCAATATGACCTAAATGGAGAATATCAAAACAGCCATTGCTGAACACAATCTTACATCCTTCTTTTTGCCAATCGTTCAATTGATCGATCAATTGAATTGAATCCATCAGCTTTTTTTCGATGTGATTAAGGTGACTCATGCTTCTGCTGTGTTTTTATTTTTTACAAAGAAGAATAAACAAATCATTGAGTGGGCACCTAAAATAATCAAGAGTAAAGTAGCAACTGTATGACTCATGGTGGCATAAACAAGTCCATCAGTTTCAGTTAATCCATATAAAAGCAATCCTTTCGATACCAATAAATGGTATGCACCAATGCCTCCTTGTACAGGAGCGGTCATACCAATTCCACCAAGTACCATAATAAAGAGTGCGGCTGAAGCTCCTAAGCCCGCCGTTTCGGGAAGGGCGAAAAAGCAAACGTAACTCATTCCAAAGTACATGGTCCAAATAAATAATGTATGAAAGATAAAGAGGCCTTTGTTTTTGATGAGCGTGATGCTATGTAACCCTTCTGCAATTCCGCCCATCAGTTTTCTAAATTTTGCAACAAATGCTGGAGGTTTTTCCATTTTGAAAATGCGAATCATGACCACAATAAAAGCGATTACAATAACAGCGAAAAGGCTTAGTGCAACCGTGCTATTTCCAATTTTTTCGAAGAGTGGATTAAACAAATGTTCGTTTAGGAAGCCACCCAATCGATCAAATTCCAAAAGTGCAGTGAGAAGAATACAAACAGCAAGCATAATCACATCCATGAGTCGTTCTACAATCACGGTACCGATGAGTTTTTCGAAAGGAACACCATCGCTCTTATTTAAAGCTCCACAACGCGATATTTCTCCGAGTCGGGGAATGGCCATATTAGCCAAATAGCCAAACATGACAGCATGATAGGTAGTAATTAATCTTGGCTTATATCCCAAAGGTTCAATTAGTTGTACCCAACGCATTGCCCTACTTACTAAGGCGGCAAAAGAGCAAACAGCGCAGAGTAATAGAAACAAGGGATTTGCCAATTTCACTTTTTCCCAAACCATCAGAAAATCCTGATTGCGGAAGGTGAGCCAAAGCAATGCTGCACCAATTGCTAAAAAGAGAAGATTACGCAGGACAGCTATCAAAATATTAAGCTTTTACGGGGCGGTTATCATTATCGGGAAAGCAAAGCCAAGGTTTAAATGTTTTAGCTTCTTCAAAATCCATGCTTGCGAATGAGATCACAATCACAATATCACCCAAATACATTTTTCGGGCGGCCGGACCATTTATACAAACTTCACCACTGCCACGCTTCCCTGTAATTACGTATGTTTCAAGACGTTCGCCATTATTTACATTGAGCACATGTACTTTTTCTCCTTCAATAAGGTTCGCCGCATCCATCAAATCTGGATCTAACGTAATACTACCTACATAATGCAGCTCGGCTTGAGTGATACGAGCTCGGTGAATTTTTGATTTAAGAACCTGAATCGTCATAAGGATGCAAAGGTAGGAAATTTCATTTGCTCCCATAAATGGACTTTGTTCCTATAAGAAGTGATCTTCTTTCCTTTTATTGGGAAATGGAATAATTGACTTCATCAAAAGGGTTGGTCTGATTATTTTGGAAAGAGAATGGATCAGAGTGTCAATTAAAAATTTTAACTTAGCCTACTATATTATTTTACTAAAAAATAAAATTTACAATGATGGATATTGGCAGACCTATGAAAATTTTTATTGTTGAGGACGATGAATTGCAAAGCACGTTGCTTCGTGATCGAATGATTCGGGATATTCCACATCATGTTCATGTTTTTAAAACGGGAGAAGATTGTTTGAAACACATGGATAAAAATCCGGATGTTATTATTATGGATTACAATTTGAATAATGAGGTGAAGGACGCCGCCTCGGGAATACAAATTTTAGAAATAGTTAAAAAATCGAATCCAGATGTGCATGTGATTATGATGAGTAGTCAGGAACGTTACAGCATCGCCTTGCAAAGTATTCAAAAGGGGGCAGAGCAATACATCATTAAAGATGCAGAGGCCTTTGATAAAATTTGTAAGATGGTGACGGAATTATAAAATATATTTCATTTTTTGATTCTGACTTTTTCTTCTGTTTTTTACTTAGAGATGATGTTGTATTTATTTTTCAATGGTATAAAAGAGTTTTAAAAATGATTCCAATTCATAAACTCTTTTTTAATAATAGAACACCCATATCATAAAAAAATCGATGCTTACTTAAAAAGTGAGCATCGATTCATAAGTTTATTATTGCAATTAATTTTTAATTATTTTTTTAAGTACGGTATCCTTATCTAGTTTCTTTGTGCAAAAGAACCAGTCATGGCAATGCGTATTTTCATCTTGATTATCCATTCTTTCTTTAGCCACACCACACGATCCAGCGGTAGGAACAATGACGTCATCTCCAGGTCTCCAGTCGGCGGGAGTAGCAATTGAAAATTCGTCTGCCGTTTGAAGTGCAATAATGACTCTGTATAATTCATCAAAATTACGCCCTAAACTAAGCGGATAATAAATGATAGTTCTGATGATGCCTTTAGGGTCTATAACAAAAACGGCTCGAACTGCTTTTGTACTGCTTTCCCCTGGCATCATCATTCCATATTTAGTAGCCACTTCCATGGTAATGTCTTCTATCAAGGGGAAGGTGACTTCTACATTCTTCATTCCTTTGTATTCAATCTTTTCTTTGATGGTTCTAAGCCAAGCTATGTGACTATAAAGTCCATCAACCGATAATCCAACTAGTTTACAGTTGGCTTGATTAAATTGTTTTTCTAATGTGGCAAAAGTCATGAACTCGGATGTGCAAACCGGCGTAAAGTCGGCGGGATGGCTAAATAGAATTACCCAACTTCCATTATAGTCAGAGGGGAAATTTATATCCCCTTGCGTCGTTACGACTTTAAAGGAAGGAGCCTTGTCTCCAATTCTGGGCATAGCGGTTACGGGTTGTATTTTAATTTCTTGATTTTCCATATTTTTATTTATTTGTATTACAAAAGTAGTTTTGTCAATTCATTAAATCAGTAACAATAGTTACATTTGGGAAGCGTTATGGAGTTGTTGTCTCAAATGACAAGTAACACACTCAACACCACATTATGATTATCATCATGAAGACACAAAATATGAAAAGTAAAAATCATTCTCCAAGACTAAAATTTATTTTACATTTTATTTCTCTATTCTTCTTAATGAATTTTCTGGGCAGTTGTGGTTCAGCTGAAGTAAAAACGGATGAAGCGAAAAAATTAGTGGAGGGACTTCTCACCGATTTGAAAAACGAAAACTACGAACGCGTGAATGATTATTTTACATCCAGTTTTAACCAAAGCGAAAGCATGGAAGTGAAAGTGCAAAAATTTATTCGTTTACTAGACACCACGGGTCCCATTCAATCCTTCGAATTTATAAGTGAAGAAAAAAAGTATGATGAAGCTTCGGGATACAATCAATGTAGTTTATTGTACAAAGTAAAATGTAGTCGAACCAATTTAAAAGAAACCTTTATTGTGGTAAGCGACGAAGGCAAATTGGGAATCATTTTTTACAATGTGGAGAATTTGGAGGAGTAGGGGATTTGATTTTAGTTCCATGCTATTTGTAAATGTTTAAATACACTTATTATCAAAAACCGTTTGGCTTTTCCTATTGGTTATGCTATCTTTGTATAAAGGAAAACCAATGTCTAAGAATATTTTTATAACGTATAATCCTAAATCGGAATCAGAAGAAAGTACAGCATTAAGATTACAAACGATTTCAAATCTTTATGGCTTGAATATTTTGTTGCCTTATCGTATTGGTACAACCGGACTTTCGCTTGAAACCAAGAGTCGAATTGACAAATCATATTTTGTAGTTTCATTTTGCATTGAACGATTGTCAAAGCAACAGAAAGAAGATTTAGCATTTGCGATAGAACTAAAGAAACCAATAATTGTTTTGTACGATGCAAACAAGGATGTAAAAATCAATTTTAAGGGGATACCCAATGTCAAAGAGATTCATGTTGACTTTACAAAAACGGATGAAGCGCTTCATAACATTGCTGACTTTTTGAGAAAAAAACTTGTAGGCACTTCAGTAAATAAAGTTACAAGGAAGAAGCAAGATGATGAAAGCGGACTCGGCATTGCGTTACTGAGCATAGGACTTGGTTTATTAGCTGCATGGACATTTTCTAATGAAAAAAGATAATTTTCAATGTACAAAAGTAAAGGGCAGTCAACTGCCATCATTGATACATCCGTATTATTAAGTCTCTACTATCTCGATTTATTAAATTTTCTTAATTTGATATACAATGAAGTGAGGATCCCTCGTGAAGTGGAGCGCGAATTTCTTGAAAAGAATAGAAATAGCGAAGAACAGGATATTCGTTTCGAATTCATTACCAAATTTTATAAAAATCATGGATCTTGGTTTTTTCAATGTAATGAATATGGCGAAGATTTAGTGCAAATTTATTTGACAGAAAAGGAATTGGATAAAGGCGAAGCTGAAGTTTTTGCACAAAATCAAGCATTAGGATCAAACCACGAATTATTGTTGGATGAAAGAGCTGGAAGAAAAGTTGCACATCGCGAATCAATTATTCATCATGGCGTTTTATATATATTGGCAAGCCTTGAAATAAAGCTCCAAGTTTGTGATTATTATTTTACTGTTGCTACTCTTAAGGAAATGAAGATAGGAAGGTTTAGTGATAAAATTATCGATCAGGTATATCAAAATGTAAAGACAGAACTTGGTCTAGCGTAAAGTAATTTTAAAGTAGGGAAATGAACTGCAATTTCATTTCCCTACTTTTAATTTTGCTTCACCCCCTTCAACACTTTCCTATTATTATTCGTTTGAATAATAAAGAAGTACATACCATCATTCATGCTGGATAAATCTACTTCTACAAAATAATCATTTATTTCGTTGATTTGCTTTATCTTTTTACCACTCCCATCTAATACTTCTACTGAAACTATGGGATCTTCATTTTTATTTTCAGAATAAATGCCAGTTGAATTCGTAAAGAGTGTTGGCAAGAGTTTAATGTGAGCCGTAGCGTCAACTATTGAGTTGGCAGATAGATTTGCAAATCGATTTCCACTTCCTCCGCTTGCAGGTGGTGGACAAGATGGTATTTGCATAAAGGGATCAATTTGAATTTTCACTTCAGATCCATTTTCTGCATGAAAGCCATGATCTAATTTAATATAATCTCGGGCGATCATTTCTAAATCGGTTCCTGTAGAAGCAATATACGGGCCCACAGGAGATGATGGCTCTACATTTTCTCCAGCAAATATTTTTGAATTAACATAGTAAGTATTCGGAGCAAGAGCTGTTTCGGTTTTATCTTGCAAGTAGAGTGTCCCGTTATTTAATTCATATTTTTCAATGAGTCGACCGCCATTACGATCAATAGCTACACGATGCAAACCGATGATGGTTGTTTTATTGGCGAGTTCTAATGTAGAACCTGGATTAAGAATAAACGCAGCATCAAACACACGAACACATGGATCTAATGTAAGTTTACTATTGTTCGCTAAGCGATACAAGGAAGCGTATTTAGAATGGTCAGGATTTGTTACGACGTCAGGAAAGTTTGGATCCTCACTGCGCAAATCGGTGCGAACAGGCACATCTCTAAGATCATTAAAAGGTCCGCCGTTAATTGCAGTATTGTCGGCCTGGACTTCCGCAGGTGATGGATATATACCACGTATGGTTCGGAAGGAATAATTAGATGGGAAATGTAAATTGTGAGCAGTGATGGTGACGTCGCTGGGGTTGTAGAAAATTTTATCTATTGTACTTATATTGGTCAAAATAATATCCTCGTTCACATTATACTGATGTTGGTATCCTCCCATTGCAAGCATGTTTCCTGACAGACTATTATATTCAAATCCAGCTGGATTTTGACCTCTCCATTGAAGTGCGGGAGCAGAAACTAAACCAAACGGTGGAAGATAAGCAAAATTAGAAACACTTGCTCCGGTTTGAAAAGTTATGTTTTGATTGGCAGGTTTTATAAGTTCAGGTAAAGAACAATATGGAATGTTTAGTAATTCGTTATATGGAAAATAGTCCAGTGTTCCTTGACTTAGTATTCGATTATCACTTGCAACATTGTACAAATAATCGTATCCAAAAGACAAAGGGACAAATTCAGGCGAAAAGGCAATATCCCAATCCATCATAGTACAAGTAGTATTCCCAGGACTGCAGCCATTACAACTACATGGTGGATAGTACCTCATCCTACCTCTTGTGTTATCATATATCCACGAAAACGAATAAATGATGGGGGGATAGGGCGTTGAAGTAACCTTTGCGCCACAATGAATATTGATAGTGTGTTTAATCACAGTGTGCGGTAATAGTTTATTTGTTGAATTAGAAAAGTAGGGATTGTCATTAATAAAAGCTTTGCTTACCAATGTTTGATCAAAAGAATTATTTAAGTATGGCACATGGAATTTATTATATAGATCTCCCCATCTGAATTCAACAGGGTCATAAATATCATGAGGTATAATCAAATTTCTTGTAGTTGTACCTAACAATCCACTGCAACCTTGAGTAAAAAATGCACATTCTGGCATAAATGGGAAGGACACTATTTCAAAATCTAAACTTACATGTACATTTCCTAAATTAAGGTTTATCGTACTATTCCATGGAGTACGATCCATTAAAATTTCATATTCACCTGAATAACCGGATAATAAACCCTTATCCCACCATTTATAGCCTATAGACCAAGAATTGATATCAATAATTTCAAATTCAGAATTTGGAAGTTGACTATTATTAATATACGGATTAAAAACATTTTGACAAAGCGAATTTAAACTTGAGGTTACAAGAAGGCATGCAAATATTATTTTTTTCATGATTTTACTATTTTTTTTACCAATACGAATTCGTTATTTGTAATTATTAAAGTATATATATTACTTGGAAGTGATTTAAGACAATCAATTTGTATCGATTTTACATTCGATATTATTTGAGTAGCGACAGTACTACCCATGGAGTTTATAAAAGTCAGCTTATATTCTTTATTAGATTCCAACCCGTCTAAAAGAAAATAATCTGTTATGGGATTTGGGTAAATTTTCAACCTGTTTTTGGAATCTGTTATTTCCAAAGTAGAAGTAATAATGCAATTATCATAGAATATTAAATTAAATGTAGAAATAATTGGGTTAAGTTGGTCTGTTATAATTCCTAAATATTTGGATTGATTGGAAGTTTTGAGTGAAGGAGAAAAGCTGGTGGAGATGTAGTTGTTGTGTTGCGGAACACCTAGACAAGAGGATGCTGTATTAATTTTTCCTTTAGAAATAGTAAGGTTATTAAGTATATTTTGAAGTTGTTTTCTAAAAATACCGATTGCATAGTAATCGGTATTTTTATTGTAAAGTGAAGTATAATAGATATTACTCCAGTTGGGTAATCCAAATAATTTATAAAGACTATCTGAGATTCCATTTGAGTTAAATTCATAAGTTCGAACATTATCGAATGCATAAATTACACCTTGCGCATTAAAGAATGCATCTCTCAGGTTTCTGAATCCTGCGGGAGCGTTTAGTTCATGGGCATAGATGACAGTAAAGGTAGAATCGAGTAATGAATAAAAATAGTTCTGGCCACTAGACGGAATCGAATTATGAATAATTCCAAAGAAAATATTGCTCGTAAGTGGATCTAACTTTAAAAGAGGATAACCAGTAGATGGATCAAATAAATGCATAGTAGTTTTTACATCCCTGTTTAAATCAATTCTAGCTAAGTGAAATTTATTAACTGGTATTAAAGGATCACTTGTAAAGAAAATTGCAACAATATTATTGTTTAGTGGATCGTATTCAGCTTTTACTATACTTAAATTTGCTTCATTTACAATAGAATATTTTGAACTCAATAATATTGATTTAGAAAAAAGATCAAAGGATGCAATTATTCCAGAATTTACAGAATCTTCAATGCCTCCATAAAGAAGTAGTGAGTCTTCAAATACATTTAAAACCCTTAGCAATACATCATATTGTATATCGAAGATTTTCCTTGTCCAAATCGTATCACCATTTTGGTTTAAATTAATTAGTACACTGTAATACTTGTCTAGGCTATCGTCATAGCAGAAGCCATTCAAGAGAATCGAAGAATCTTTCAGTTCATACAAATTATCAATTGAAAACATTTCTTCTATACTTATATTTTTACTCCAAATGGTATTTAGTAGAGTGTCTGATTTTATAAATACGATACTATTTAGACTGCTACTATAATTATATTTTAAACTTGCGTAGTATAAAGTATTTAAACTATGATATAATTGCTTTGCTTCGCTGTAATTATTTAATGTGTCATTCGAACTTTTCGAAATGAATTGTGCAGATAACATGTTTAGATTAAACATAAATAGTACGAAAGTTAAGAGGAAAATATATTTCTTCATCTTGATAATATTAAGTAGGAAAACAAATACTATAAAAAATATTAGACTTGCTTTCGGTAGATTAAAACAGTAGTTTGAAATTTGAAAGAGATTGCATTATTTCTGTTCCACTTTCCGTAACCGCTCTTCTAAATCAAAAATGTATAAATGCAGTTCTTCAATTTTTTCATAAGCCTTGCTCATCAATTCCATCATATTTGCACCTTTGCTTTCTAATTCGCTTGCAGAAGGAACACCGGGAAGATGTTTGTTTTTTGAAACGAAGTTGCGGAGTGTAGTGATGTTTAGGAGTTCGTAGTCATTTTCAAAAACATAATCGGGCCAAGGATTGCCTAAGGAACAATAAATTTCTTTTGCTCCTAGTTTTCCATCTACCAAAAGTTTATAGGTAGAGCCTCCAACAGCAACATTAGGATCGATACCAATATATACGCTTCCATTTAAATAGGAAACACCTTCTACTTTAAATTGTACCCCATTTGGAATAGCCCAAGTGCCAACTCCCACTTTATTTTGTGGACAGCTAATAATTTCACCGGTACCTAGCCCCCACCAAAAAGGTCCTGAATTGGCACATGGCTGTACCCCTTGGCCAATGCTGTTTGATTTTAATATTCCATTTCCATCTAAGTAAACCGATCCAGATAGTAGGTTATGAATTTTTAAATCCCCGTTAGATTTAATAGTAATTCGGTCTAGGTTGTAAGTTTTTATTTTTAAATCTTTTGCATCCGTTGTACCAATAAAATGTACACTTGGGTCAGTACCTGTATTTCCAAATTGCGTCCAATCGGAGCGATCTGGCTCAGTGAGTAGGAATTGTTCTGGAGCAAGTACACATTGGTTCGCATCCGTAATATTCACATTATAACCTCCTCTTCCTAAATTAAAACGATCTGATGTTGTTGGACCGTCTTCCCATGTATAAGTGTAAGGGCCTACGCCGCCTCCTGCTTGTAATAGAATATTACCATTAAAGCAATTATAGCAACTAATATTATAGCCATTCGGAAAACTACTTAATAGAACGTCAACAACCATAGGTTCAGGTTCTGTAAGCGTGATTTCAGCTATGGCGGTATTTCCTACAAAATCCTTTACAATTAATTTGTAATATCCAGCTGCAATTTCAGTGAGATCTTGTGTAGTGGCACCATTGGTCCAGATGTAAGTGTAAGGAGGAGTACCACCAGTTACCGTTGCATCAATATTCCCATCCCTTGCTCCAAAACAGGAAATATTAAAATCATTATAATTTCCAGAGAAGAGTGTAGCTTCTACTTCTTGCGCAAACAAAGCCGTTGAGTTACTCAAAACAGCCAATAGAATTAAAATTTGTAGCTTGTAGCTTGTAG
>JANOPQ010000206.1:0-1935 GCA_031421935.1 Bacteroidota bacterium
TTTGAATAAGCCTTTAGTAAATATTTATGCGCAGGAGCTGAAACAAATTCTACAACAATATTATCCCCAACTTCAATTTAAGGATACGCACTACCGTTATATCTCCACTTTCGATATCGATAGCGCTTATGCATATCATGAAAAAGGGATTGTTCGACATTTCGGAGCATTTGCGCTTTCCTTGTTTAAATTTAATTTTAGAAAGATTGCTGAGCGCATCAGTGTACTCTTTGGATGGGAAAAAGATCCCTATGATACCTACGAATGGCAATTGGAAATAAGTAAAAAGTACAATCTGAAAACGATTTACTTTTTTCTAGTGGGCGACTATGGTGAATTCGATAAGAATATACCCTTGGAAGGAAGTCGAATTTTTCAAACACTCATCAAGAGCATTGCTGATTATGCTGAGGTGGGTGTACATCCCTCCTACTATAGCAATTCCAACAAAGATCAACTTCGAAAAGAAATAAAAAGATTAAATAAAGTGCTGAAGCGTCAGGTCACTAAAAGTCGGCAGCATTATTTAAAAGTAACTTTTCCTGAAACGTATCGCAACTTATTGGAGAATGATATTACAGAAGATTACTCTATGGGATACGCATCGGAAATTGGATTTAGAGCTAGCATTTGTACGCCCTTTAACTTTTACGATTTGGATTTAGATGTAAGTACCAAATTGAGTTTAGTTCCGTTTATGCTGATGGACGGAACGATGAAAGATTATATGAAACTGAATCCGCAAGAATCTGTGCTGCGAGCGAAAGGGCTAATTGATGAAGTAAAAGCGGTGAACGGCACCTTCGTGACGTTGTGGCATAATCAAAGCGTGAATGACAAAGAAGGATGGGAAGGCTGGAGAGATGTTTACGAGCAGATTGTAGCTTATGCGGTAAAAGATATTCCTACCAAATCGCGTGCGCATGAAAAATAAACTGATTCATGTTTTGCTAAAGAATAGTCCGGAGTGGTCGCTCGAAATGGCGAAGCGGATTAAGAAATCATTCAGAAACCAAAAGCTTGCTCAACAACAAAAGAAAGGTGGTTTTTCAAAAGAAGATTTAATTGCAGACTTAAAAAAGATTGGAATCATTGAGGGCGATGTACTTTTAGTGCATAGCAGTTTAAGTAAAATTGGGTTTGTGCATGATGGACCCACCACTGTTATTCAAGCGCTACTCGAAGCAATAGGTCGCACGGGAACTTTACTCATGCCTTCTTTTCCTGCAAAAGGAAGAAATAAAGATTACTTAAATGCAAATCCAGTTTTTGATGTGTTGAACACACCTTCTGCGATGGGCATCATCACCGAAGAATTTAGAAAGATGTCCGGTGTAAAAAGAAGTTTACATCCTACGGATCCTGTTTGTGCTTTTGGTCCATTGGCGGAGTATCTAACGGCGACGCATCTGGGAAGAATGACACCGTATGATCAAGAATCGCCATTCAGGAAATTGGCAGAAAAGAAAGGAAAGATATTAATGCTGGGCACTACCTTAAATGGAGCCGGCACCAGTTTGCATACACTGGAAGATGCGGTTGACTTTATGTATCCTGTTTATGACGATCAAATTTTTGATGTGCAAATAAAAGATGAAGTTGGACAAATTCATATCGTCAAAACTAAAGTGCACAACCCATATTATTCCGTAAAAAGAAATTGTGATGCATTAGTTCCTATTTTTGAAAAAGAATATGTACTCACCAAAGGAAAAGTGGCAGAGGCCCATACCTTGCTTCTCGATGCAGAAAAAATGTTAGCGGTAATGTTGAAATATTATCACGACTTTGGTGTAACCATGTATACTCCTTACGGCGATAAAAATCAATTGGCTTGATGCAAATTTACCTCACCTTTGATTATGAGATTTACTTTGGTGATCGACCAGGATCGGTAGAGAAGTGCATTCTCGAACCTACTCGTATGTTGACAGA
>JANOPQ010000207.1:0-7269 GCA_031421935.1 Bacteroidota bacterium
GAACTTTATATCGAACTAATGCACCTATGATGGGTGTTACCCATCCTGATAAAATAAAGATGGTAAACCCAAAAACAAAAAATGCGGAAACCAACATTAAATTGGGTGATCCATTCTGCTTTTTCAAATTAAATAATAGAAATAATATAATAAATAGTATGAGGAAATTTTCCAACACCGAAAACCACATCAAAATATTATGCGCATGTTGTGGCATTGGCAAAAACAAGGTTCGAAGAAATGCACTTGGTGCTTCCACAATTAAACTTGTCCACGTAGGTTCTAATCGTGTAACCTCAATTACACTTTGTGCATTTTCGCGATCTGCAACGAAATAAAATTCTGCTTGCTTTTTTGCAATCATAGAAGGCACTTCCTTCCCAATTAACACTGGAGCCATTCCACCTAAGAGCAAAAAATACCCACTAAAAAATAAAATCATAAACAAGAAAGAAATTTTTTTTCGATAATGACTAATCACCCAAATTAACAAAACAGGAAAAATTAAAAATAAAACGTAAGCTTTTACCGTCAATAATATCATCATGGTTATCACCATAAATGAAATTCGCTTTCCAGAAAAATTTCCTGTTTTCAAGGCTTGTGAAATTTGATACATCAATACTCCTAATGCAAAAATTAGGAAAGCTTCCTTTATCATTCCAGATGTCCAGAGCAACGTGGATGGCAACAAAAAAATAATGACCATCAACAAAAGCGATTTTCCTTTTATCATTTCGTTGGCTATTCTAAAAATTCCGGTTAATCCAAGCATCGCTAAAAAACACATCACCACGGCATGTGGAAAATACGTGCCCATGGAAAAAAGTCGCAAAAAAGCGTTGATCCTGATCATGGTTCGGCTATCATTAAAGATCAAATCGGTGTTGTACCAATTTTTCATAACATCATAATAAGGCACAATTTCGGGGGCCCGACCATCAATTCCTGTGAGCATTCGGAAGAAATCCCAGGGCTTTGAAAACAGGGTGTTATAAATTACTTCAGAATCGTCATAATATCGAAAAATATCAGCATAAGCGCGATCCTTATAATATTGATTATAAATTACATATAGTGCCAATGCGGCTATAATTTTAATTATAAACAATCCTTTAAAAACTGAAATGGAAATACCTTCAATTTGGAATATCTTCCATTTGCCAATCAAGTATATAGCGAAGAAAATGGAGGCTAGCGTTAAAGCGAGTTCAAGCATATCGTCAAAGATAAAATAATACGAGCATAGAAGTAAACATCCTATTTTTGCAAAAGAAAATTAAGAATGAAAAAAGGTTCTCGACTTTACTCTTTCATTCTTAATTACATCCATAAAAAAACGAACTATGTCGCTTGCTACTGAAGAATTAACAACCGTTGAAACCGCGAAGAAACTAGGTCTATTGCCTGATGAATTTGCTAAAATCAAAGAAATTTTAGGGCGTCTTCCCAATTTTACTGAGCTCAGTATTTTTTCGGTGATGTGGTCGGAGCACTGCTCTTACAAGAATTCGATTACTTGGTTAAAAACCCTTCCGAAAGAAGGTCCGCATATGTTGGCAAAGGCTGGCGAAGAGAATGCCGGCTTGGTTGCTATTGGAGATGGATTAGCTTGTGCGTTTAAAATTGAATCGCATAATCATCCTTCCGCCATTGAGCCTTATCAAGGTGCCGCAACGGGAGTTGGTGGAATCAATCGTGATATTTTTACGATGGGTGCTCGTCCAATCGCTCAATTAAATTCGTTGCGTTTTGGTAATCCGAATTTAGCGAAAACACAATGGTTGATGCGCGGCGTCGTGAAAGGAATTGGTGATTACGGAAATGCATTTGGTGTACCTACCGTAGGCGGCGAAGTATTTTTTGATGATTCGTTCAATGTAAATATTTTGGTGAATGCAATGTCGGTGGGAATTGTGAAAGAAGGTGAAACCGTTTCTGCCATTTCTTATGGAGCCGGAAATCCAGTTTATATTGTTGGATCTTCTACTGGTAAAGATGGTATTCACGGTGCTACTTTTGCATCTGGCGATTTACACGCTGATTCGCAAGATGACTTACCTTCTGTTCAAGTAGGTGATCCGTTTATGGAAAAACTTTTATTGGAAGCTACGTTAGAAATTATAAAGACCGGTGCTGTGATTGGTATGCAAGACATGGGCGCTGCTGGAATTATTTGTTCTACAAGTGAGATGTCGGCAAAGGGTAAGCACGGAATGAACATTTGGCTTGATAAAGTTCCTACACGTCAGTCGAACATGAAAGGATGGGAAATTTTGTTGAGTGAATCGCAAGAGCGCATGTTAGTGGTGGTGAAGAAAGGAGAAGAGAAAGCCGTTGAAGAAATTTTCAAGAAGTGGGATTTAAATTGTACGCAGATTGGCGAAGTGATAGAAGGAGAAAGATTACATTTCTTTATGGGTGATGAGCAATTGGCCGATGTTCCTGCGGATGCATTAGTACTAGGAGGTGGTGCACCTATTTATGAAAGAGAATACACGGAACCTATTTACATCAAGAAGAACAAAGCTTTTGATATTAATTCAGTGAAGGATGTTTCGGATATGCCTGCCGTTATGATGCACCTTGCATCGCATCCCAACATTGCTTCTAAACGTTGGGTGTATACGCAATACGATTCGATGGTGGGAACGATTAACATGACGACCAATCGTCCGAGTGATGCCGCTATCATTGATGTACGTGGAACCAAGAAAGGTTTAGCCTTAACCGTAGACTGCAACTCGCGTTATGTTTACAGTGATCCAGAACAAGGTTGTGCGATTGCTGTTGCTGAAGCAGCTCGTAATATTGTTTGCTCGGGCGGAATTCCATCGGCAGTGACCAACTGTTTGAATTTTGGAAATCCTTATAATCCAGAAGTATACTGGCAGTTTGTGCATGCGATTAAAGGAATGTCTCAAGCATGTTTAAAATTCGAGACTCCAGTGACGGGTGGAAACGTAAGTTTTTACAATCAATCGAAAAACGAACAAGGCGAAGTTCCTGTTTTCCCTACTCCTACTATTGGAATGGTGGGTATTGTACCGGACAAGAATAAATCCATGGGATTGAATTTCAAAAACGAAGGCGATGTATTATTTATGCTTGGCGCTTCACAAGACGATATTAATGCATCTGAATATTTATATTCTTATTGCGGAGTAAAAAATAGTCCAGCACCTTATTTTGATTTAGATGTAGAATACCAAGTGCAAGATCTCGTAAAGAAATTAATCGCATCGAAGTTGATTGAAAGTGCACACGATATTTCTGATGGTGGATTATTTATTTGTTTACTAGAATCGGCGATGGCAGGAAACCTCGGATTTAAAATTGATACCGATGAAGATTTTAGAAAAGATGCATTTCTTTTCGGAGAAGCACAAAGCCGCGTAATTGTAAGTGTTCATCCTGATCAGTTGGATGCCTTTGTAGAGATGATTGCTGAGACTGACGTTGACTTTACCAACTTAGGAGAAGTGAATGGAAACGAAGTGGTGATTGATGAAAAATCATTTGGTCCAGTAGATTCGTATCGTGTGAAATACGATTCGGCTATTGGTGATTTGATGGCGAATTAATCTAGTTTTTTTTGGCGGGGTTGGATGTACAGATAAAAAATTGCGACCAACAAAAGTCCTAAACTAAAAAATACGATTGAAATTGGGCGAAGTGTATCATCAAAAAAGAACTCGCCGATCATCCAAATTGAATTGGCGCTAATCCAACAAACAATGGCTAGGTTATGATAGAGCTCGGCCATCGCTTTTCTATGGAGCCAACTAATATGGATGGCTACGAGAATGGTAGGAAAGATCATGATAAGACCTGGTATTTTAAAATCCATCACCCAACAAGCATCTTTCACGAGCCAAAAGACAATATGAAGATTTTCGTATGCGCGTATGTTTTTCAATGCCATGATGCGACAAATCTAAAGAAATAATTGGCAAATTTTTCTCGCAAAGGCGCAGAGCCGCAAAGTTTCTAGGACGAAATTTTAGCATAGCGCAGCCTTAGCGCCTTCGCGCCTTTGCGAGAAATATTAGCATTGCGCAGCCGCTGAGAGAAAATTTGTCGAAGCGCAGCCTGTGAACAAGTACACTTCTAGAAACTTTAACTACTTTCGCTGCATGCTTAAAAAGGGATTCAAAATACTTTTAAGAGTGCTGCTGGGATTTGTAATTATCAGCTTTGTGAGCACCTTGATCTTTCGATTTGTTCCGATTCCTGTTACTCCGCTCATGATCATCCGTTATTTTGAAATGGAAGAGGGGAAAATTGACAAAGACTGGAAATCGCTGGATGAAATTGGAAAGAACATGCCCTTAGCTGTAGTTACTGCCGAAGATCAAAAATTTGCTGAGCATTTTGGATTTGATATGGAAGCGATCGAAAAAGCGGTGAAGTACAATGAAAAACACAAAGGAAAAAAAGTGAAAGGTGCGAGTACCATCAGTCAACAAACGGCAAAAAATGTTTTTCTATGGCCGGGAAGATCCTGGATTCGAAAAGGGCTGGAAGTTTATTTCACGTTCGTAATTGAAATTTGTTGGAGCAAGGAAAGAATCATCGAAGTATACTTAAATGTGATTGAAATGGGTCCGGGAGTATATGGTGCAGAGGCCGCATCACAATACTATTTTAATAAATCGTCAAGTGACCTTACCAAAAAAGAAGCGGCTACTATTGCAGCCATCTTACCTAATCCAATTCGGTGGTCGGCGAGTCACCCTACTCCATATATCATTAAAAAACGGAATTGGATTGTGAGGCATATGAAGTATGTTGATTTGAAAGAATTGTGAATGTGAAAAATATTTATCGATTTTCATATTTGAAGCTTGATGCTAGCAATAAGTAAATTTATAGGTATATATTGCTTTTTTTAACCTGCCTGCAGCAGGCAGGCACAAAAGACACTAGGGCACAAGAGAATTCACTGGAGTTTATTTGAGTTAACTTTCAATAGGTAAAACAAATCTTGCAGCTAGAATCTAGAAGCCAGAAGCTATTTACTAACTTTACCCAATGGAAGATCAAGATCCCCAAAAACGTCAACGAAGAGTTCGTTACAAGGGCACACATCCAAAAGCATTTAAAGAAAAGTATAAGGAGTTGGATCCCACTCTTTATGGGGATGATATTGCTAAAGTGATGGAGCAAGGTCGGACTCCGGCAGGTATGCATCGCTCCATTTGTGTAAATGAGATTTTAGATTTTTTACAAATTTCTCCCGGACAAAAAGGATTAGATGCCACCTTAGGTTACGGCGGACACAGTGCCGAAATGTTAAAAAAATTGGTTCCTAACGGACATTTATTTGCCATTGATGTGGATCCCTTCGAGTTACCAAAAACCAAAGAGCGTTTAGCAGCATTGGGATTTGGTGAAGATGTTCTCACTGTGAAAAAGATGAATTTTTCGTCAATTGATTTGTTGTCAAATGAAGTTGGATTATTCGATTTTGTATTAGCCGACTTAGGAGTATCATCCATGCAAATTGATAATCCGGAAAGGGGATTTTCATTTAAAGTTGAAGGTCCATTAGATTTAAGATTAAATCCTACCAGTGGAAAATCAGCAGCAGAGTTTTTAAAAAGTATTTCAAAATTACAGTTGGAAGAATTGTTAATTGAAAATTCCGATGAACCTCATGCAGGCGCAATTTCACAAACCATCGCCTTTCATCTTTCCAAAGGAAAAAAAATTAGAACCACAACTGATTTACAAGAGGTCATTAAAGAAGCATTAATCTATTTACCGGAAGCACAACGCAAAGATGAAATTAAAAAATCTTGTCAACGATGTTTTCAAGCATTGCGTATTGCGGTGAATGATGAGTTTGGTGTGTTGGATAAATTCCTTGAAAAACTTCCATATGTACTTGCGCCCGGTGGTCGGGTAGCAATTCTTTCGTTTCATTCTGGCGAAGACAGAAGAGTAAAAAAATCATTTCAAAATTTATTTAGAGGTGGAATCTACCAGGAGATTTCGAATGATGTGATACGTCCTTCGTTGCAGGAAATAAATAGTAATCCTAGAGCTAAATCCGCAAAATTGAGATGGGCGGTTAGAGGTTAGATTTTAGATTTTAGATTTTAGATTTTAGAAGATAGATTTTAGAAGATAGAAGTTAGTCGTGAGGCTTCCCGACCAGAAGCCAGAAGCCAGAAGCCCGAAGCTAGTGTCAGTGCCTGAAATACGTTGACCGGTTTTGAAGACATTCAAACCTTTAAAACCATAAAAAATGGCAACGAAACAACAGTTTACATTAAGTCAAGAAGAACGCCGCAGAAGAGTGTTCAGTGACGAATTCAAGAAGAAAAAAGTACGGGAAATTGAGCGAAAACAGACGACAGTTTCCGAAATTAGCCGGACATATGACGTCCGACCATGGGCGGTACGTCTATGGTTGTACAAGTATGGATCTAACAGTGCTAAAGGCGTAAAACTAATCGTGGAAGAAGAAAGCGACACTCGAAAAATCAAAGAACTTCAGTCTAAAATTGCTGAGCTGGAGCGTTTATTGGGCCAGAAGGAAGTGCAGTTAACTTTCCAGGATAAACTCATTGAAATTGCCGAAGAAACTTATGGCATAGACATAAAAAAAAACTCCGGTACGAAGCCATCATCTGGTTCTGGCAACACAGAGAAGAGTTAAGGTTTAGCCTCAACTTTTTCTACAAAGCAATTGGTTGCAGTAAACAATCATTTCACCAGTATTTAGATCGTCAACTCAAAGAGCTTGAGGAATGCGGGTATCTAGAAATCATTATACATCAAATTAGAAAACGGCACCCGACCATAGCCTTGAGATATATGTATGAAATGATTAAGCCCGAAGTAATGGGACGAGATAAATTCATTGCATATTGTACAGACCTTGGGTTGATGCAAAAGCGAAAGTTTAAGCCAATTAGAACAACTGACAGCAGTGGTGTAACTCGTTTTCCTAACCTGATAGAAGCGTTAAAAATTGTTAGAGTGGATCAAATATGGTCAAGCGATATTACCTATTATCAGATGGGAGATGAAGTTTATTATATCACCTTTATCATTGATAATTACTCTCGATTAATTGTTGGATGGAAAGTATCGGATGGCTTGAGAACAGAGCAAACAACACTCCCAGCTTTGGTCATGGCTGTAAAGCGAAGAAAAGGAATAAATCTTCGAGGATTAATCTTTCATTCAGATGGTGGTGGTCAATATTATGCTAAAGTATTTTTAGAGTACACAGACAATAATGGCTTTAAGAATAGC
>JANOPQ010000208.1:0-6315 GCA_031421935.1 Bacteroidota bacterium
GAAACGTATATTGATTTTATTGGGAGTAATACTTTCACTAAATGCATCTGGTCAAAAGGCGGCAGTTCAAACCGCTTTCAACTACCTTCGTTACGATGACCTAGACAAAGCGAAAGAAGCTATTGATGGTGCATCAACGACTGAATCCACCATTGCATATCCAAAAACATGGTATTACCGTGGAAGCATTTACCATGCGATTTATGAGTCGACCAAGGAAAAATTCGCGGCATTAAAGCCAGGATCGCTAAAAGAGGCTCAAGTTTCGTATGAAAAAGCGCTTGAATTAGACACCAAGAACGAGTTTAGAGACGATATCATGAAGCGTTTGGAGGTCATTGCATCTCAATCGCTAAATAATGGCGTAGACAACTACAAAGAAGGAAAATATGCCGAAGCGCTTAAATACTTCCAAGCTTCTGTCGACATCAATAAAAAGTACTACAAACGGACCGATACGCTAGCCATTTACAATGCGGGATTGGCTGCCGACAAGTTGGGAGATGCAACTACAGCCTTAAACAACTTCAAGATATTAACCGCTGCAAACTACGGAGGATCAAGGTTATATAGTATCATGGCGAACATGTATTTGGATCAAAAAGATACTGCCAATGCTTTATTAACCATCAACGAAGGACGCCAGAAATTTCCGGAAGATGGAACCTTAATTACGCAAGGACTTAATATCTATTTGAGCAGCGGTCGAGATGCAGAAGCTTATTCACAGAACGAAGAAGCCATCAAAGCCGATCCGTCAAACGCCATTTTATACTATATCAAAGGAAATTTGTCTGACAAATTAGGCAAGAAGGAAGATGCAGTAGCGGCTTATAAGAAGTCTATAGAGCTTAAACCCGACAACTTCGATGCAATCTATAATCTAGGTGCGATGTTCTTTAACGATGGGGCAGAAATGGCCAACAAAGCCAATGGAATTCCAGCTAGTAAAGTAGCAGAATATGATGCGGCCAAGAAGAAATTCGAAGCCAAATTCAAGGAAGCATTACCATACTTGGAAAAGGCTCATCAGCTCAATCCAACCGACATGGCGACAATGCAAAGTTTAAAACAATTGTACACTCGAATAGGTGATTTAGCCAAAGCTGGCGAAATGAAGAAGAAGATCGAGACAACCAAGTAATATGAAGGAAAGGAGGACAATGTCCTCTTTTTCAGATAAATACTACTTAACATAATATATATTATAGAACAAACTAATCGAAATCCGATTAGCCCGTTCGATAATTCAATTATGTTAAATAGCCACACATTAGGGATGGATATTTCGTCTTGGTTAGCCAAATCTTTTCGCCTCACCTCTCACCATTGACGGGCGGTTCATCGAAAAGATTTATTGCTAAGTTTACAGTCCAAAAAAAATAATATGACTTACGAAGAAGCCGTAGAAAAAAAGAACTCGATTGAAGAAAAATCTGTGATAAAAGACAATGCTGAATTTAAAATTTGGGTAACACCTAAAAACAATCCATATCTAAATAAATATTTAGATGACATTAGAGGCTTTTACCCAAACTTAACTGATGCAGTATCGAAAAAATATGCTTTAGATAAAGAATTTTGGGTATATGGAATTTATTGCACGATTAATATTGTATCAAAAATTGATGTTATCCCCTTGGAGAATCAGGATTAACGAGCAAGCCTAAGTCTATTCGACCTTCTTTTTTTTCAATCAATACCCATACATCATGCTCCTTCTCAAAATTAGCAAGCAGTAGATTAAAATCATCTTGAATTTGCTTAATCTTAGGAAGAACTTTTTCTTGCTTGTCTTTGATGATTTGTAATTCTACGCTGATCTTCTCTGATAAAGAGAAATCGAATCCATCCCTATTATTTTCATTAACATCTAAGGAATTGCTCCCTTGATGCGTTGCATCAACCACAATTCCGTTAGATGACAGTTGCGACCCCTACCGCCCAAACAGTGTGTTGGACATTTCATGTCACCTCAACCCACTTCGGTTTGGGCGGTAGGGGTCGCAACCTTTAATGAAAATAAATCTCCACACTACCTCACGCACAGCCTCCGAACTTCCTAAGCTAATTAACATAACAACGTCTATTATAGAACAAGATAGGGTTTTCAGGTAAGTAGAACTGGGCGTCCTTAACGAGATTTGAATTGCAAATTGGCAAATTGGCAAGTTGGTGAATTGCTGCCTCTCAGTCCAAACTTGTGACTTTCAACTTATCGTAAAAATAGTCCTTTACGAAGAGCAATTTGATTCAAAACAAGCTCCGTTTTCAACACGAAATCAACCTTAAAGCTTGAAGCAAGAAAAGCCCGATCCGAAGTGAAAACAGTATCGAAAAAAGTCTTCTTTTTCAACACGATATCAACCCTATAGCTTGAAGCCTGCAGCATCTCTAATTCACAATCACGTCCGCCAACTTGCCAATTTACCAATTTGCCAATTTTTCATTCCTCGGCTGCCATCGGCATCAACTTCGGTTTTCGGTTCTTCTTATTGTACTGTTTCGTGATAATCCGCACGCGATTATCTGCATCAAATTCCACCCCGAAATCATAACAGAATCGATGTGTATGTTCTGTTAACACCAATTCTTCCGTAAAAAACTGCCAATCGTAGCCATGGTAAATGAGCTCGTCGCGGCTAAACTCATTCGATTTTCCTTTCGAAAGTTCAAACAGAATAAATCGGTTTTTTCGAAGCTTATGGTTCACGTGCCGGATCAAGGCATTTCGGTAGCCGTTAAACTTATTGTGGTGCGCATTCCGACACATATCGGAACAAAACTTCTTGTCGGATCTACCTGTTATGAGGTCTCCGCATTCATTACATTTTTTATTCATTATAGAGCTATTTAAAAGTTTATTTGCTTAGCAATGGCTGTCTTTGGGCATTTGAAAAATTTCCCAAGAATTAAGAACGAATGGCTAAAGTAATACGGATTTGAATTTTTCCAAATTTGGTAGAACCCGAAAACAAAGTTTTGCTTATTAAATAATTGAATAATAGCGAATTAAACGATTAAAATTAAATGGTTTTAAACGTTTGCAAATGGATTTATAGTCCCTAAATTGAATTTTTGTAAAATAAAGATTGTCGTTCTAAACGCAGCGATCGCAACGTTTAGCTGAGGTCGCAACGAAAAACACTCTTGTGAACTCTTGTGCCTTTAGTGTTAAAAAAAGGATTTAGTTAGAACTACTGTTCAAATTTTACCTAGGAATCCTTCAATTCTGAATTCGATATCCTGTCAGATTATATTTCTATATTCAGGTTATCGATGTATTTATGTAATCAATTAGTTCATGTTGGATATTTCCTGGTCAACGTTCCCGATAGCTTTTGGGATTAGGCTTTCAAAAAAACTAGCAGCCAGAAGCCAGAAGAAACATCCAAAATCTAATATCCAACATCTAACATCCCCTCAATAGCGATCTGAGAATTCAAAGAACCATCGCGAAGCTTCGCGACCCCTCCGTACCAATTTGCAAACACTTATAGTCGACTATAAACGCTTATCCCCCGACTAATTCCTACCCCCTACTCCATCTTTGCATCGTCGACATCGCCATGGCCTGGCAATAAACTTAAAAAACCAAAAGAAAAAAATGAACTCATTAAAAAACAAAGTCAACTTGATTGGCAACCTCGGGTTCAATCCCGAAATCAAAATGTTGGACAGCGGCAAGAAACACGCTAAAGTGACCATCGCCACCAACGAATCGTACCGCAACGCCAAGGGCGAACGCATAACCGATACTCAATGGCATAATTTGGTAGCGTTCGGAAAGACGGCTGAAATTATGGAGCGCTTCACTAAAGTGGGAAGCAAGATCGCCCTCGAGGGCAAGCTGGTGAGCAGAAGCTACACCGACAAACAAGGACAAAAGAAATACATCACGGAAGTGCAGGTAAACGAAATCCTGGTCCTAAGCAACTTCAACGACGAAGAATCCGAAGTGGAGAACTAAAATCTTCCTTGCAGATGAAAAAACCGCCGAACTCGTTCTGGCGGTTTTTTTTGTGTTACATGGTGCGCGTTTGGAGCATGATGGCTGAATTGGCAAGTTGGTAAATTGGTAAATCAGGCAAAGCCCCGACAAAATTATTCTTGCGCTGCTTCCGCCGCTTGACTTTGCTAACGCTGCGTTTGTATGCTGCAGATCGGGTTAGTAATTATTAGTTTTTACAACCAAATATTACAATCAATTTTTAGTGTGATTTATTTTATGAAATAAAATTTAATCATTGAAATTCAATATTTTACAAAATAATAAGTTTCACTTTAGTGAAACCTTAATATCTTTACATGGAAACAGAAAGAAAGAAGTACAGAAACATTAAATACTATAAAAATTATTTCCAGATTTTTTTTAACCAACAATCGAAAAAAGTCAAGGAAAAAATTATTTGGACATTTGACTTAGTCGAACATTTGGAAAGAGTTCCAGAAACTTATCTGAAACACATTGAGAATGCCAATGGACTTTACGAAATAAGAGTTCAATTGAGCAGTAACATATTTCGAGTTTTTTGTTTTTTTGATCAAGGACAATTAGTGGTACTTGTAAATGGCTTTCAAAAAAAGTCTCACAAGACACCCAGAAAGGAAATTGAAAAAGCACTGAAAATAAAAGAAGATTATGAAACCGAAAAATAAAAACTTGATATCCCACGAGGAATTCAAAGAATTAAATTACGGAAAGCGCGGAACGAAGAAAAGAGATGAATTGGAAGCAGGCTCCAATAATTTTATAATCGGCGTCATGCTCCAACAGGCTCGACTTAAAAAAGGCTTGACCCAAGAACAGCTTGCTGAGAAAGTAGGTAGCACAAAATCGTACATTTCCAAAATCGAAAACAATATCAAAGAAGTCCGCATTTCTACACTTCAAAAAATTGTTGAGTTGGGTTTGGGTGGACATCTGGAGCTATTTATAAAATTTTAATTAGATGATGGTAGAGGAGTTTTTCAGTGGAGTATCCTATTGATCCATCATTTTCCTGCTGTTAGTAAGATGGAATTCTATTTTAATTTTTTGATGTTTTTGTTTCCGACCAAGGATTTCATTTGGGTGATTGCAATCTTGTTCAACTGAATCAATCGTTCTGTTTGATTCAATCCTTGATGAATCAGCACGGCATTGATGCTTTCAAGATTTGAAAGGACTACCAATTGCTCTATGGTTGCCATATCTCTTACATTTCCTGATGCTAATGGATGGGCATCGCGCCATTGTTTTGCAGTAAAACCAAACAAGGCTACATTCAATAAATCGGCTTCATTGGCATACACGATATTTGTTTGGGTTTTGCTTAACTCCTTTGGTATTAAATTTTCCTTAATTGCATCTGTGTGTATGTTGTAATTCACCTTTGCCAAAGTGCGTTGCAGATTCCATTCTAATTTCAGACGGTCGTTTTCGTCTGCTTTTAAGCGTTGAAATTCCTTAATTATATAAAGCTTGAACTCAATTGAAATCCAAGATGCAAATTCAAAAGCAATATCTTTATGGGCATAAGTTCCACCATATCGGCCAGATTTAGAACTAATTCCAATTGCATTGGTTGATTCAATCCATCTTTTAGGAGTCATAACAAAACTGTTCAGACCAGCTTGTTTTCTAAACCCCTCGAATTCGAGGGGTTTAAAATCTGGATTATACAATGTCTCCCAAAAACCCAACAATTCAATTGTGTTGCGGTTTCTGAGCCAATTTTGAATGATTGCATCCATATTTGATGCTTCTTTATATCTTGCTATATCTGTTAGGGAAATATAATCATCTACTTCTCCTAGCAAAACAGTAATTACTGCTCCTTTTACATTTATTTTTTGATTTCTTGCCATAACTCCAATTGATGTGAATTTGCTCTAATAAAATAGATGCATTTTTTTCGATGAAATGATTTTTAATATATCGAATGCTACTTCAATAAATAAAGACTTAACATCCTTTTTATCATTCTACAAATTTAATTAAAAAAGAAAGTTATTAAGAACGATTGCGTCTGGGCAGTTGGTAATTGTATCTTGCGATCACACTTTTTTTGTAATTCACTTTTTATTGAGAAAAATCGCTGCGAACTTGGCTTGTCGCCGCGCCGCTGCGTTTTAGTTTAGCTTTTATATATCGACAATTTCTTAACCTCTCTATCATTTTCAAACCTGTCAAGTACTATTGCTAGATTTTCAAATTCAATAATGTTCTCCCAACACTAGCGTTGCGTTAAAAAAGATTGAATTTCAATTGGATGTCGTTTCGCGCACTATTTTCATTAAAACTTTTATCTGAAAACACTTCAGTAAAAGGTC
>JANOPQ010000209.1:0-7973 GCA_031421935.1 Bacteroidota bacterium
AACTGCAGATCCCTAAATAAGGTTGACCGGTTTTAGACTAATTCATTGTTAAATATAGTTATTCTCGGTATTACTTTTAATTGCTTGTTTTTCCACTTTTCTTCAAATTCGATTGGGCTCATTCTATTCAAGTGATTGTGTGGTCTTTTGAAGTTGTAACTGTGTATTGCTTTGTCTATTTGATGCTTTAATTGATTAAAATCTTTTGCACTCCAATGGTCCAAATACTCTTCTTTTATGGTTCTATTTATTCTTTCAGCATATGCGTTATCTTGAGCTGACAAGGCCATACTAATTTGGCATTCCGAATCGGTTAAGAGTTTGATGTACTCGATATATATGTATTGACTTCCCCTATCTGAGTGATGTATTTGTGGTGCTATATTTGTCTCTAACGCCATTATTAATGCTTCCATGTTTGCTGTTGCACGCATGTGCTTTGATAGTTTATATCCTACTATTTTTTTTGTGTACACATCAATGATAAATACTGCATAATAGAAAATCCCATTTACTTCTATGTACGTAATATCTGATTGCCATACTATAGATGGAGCTTCTACTATTAATCCCTTGATTAGATTTGGATATTTATTGAATACAGCATAAGTCGTTCTTCTTTTATTATTTGGGCGTTTCACTCTGAAGCCAATCTCCATAAATATCTCTATGAATTTATCTCTACCAATGAAGGTAGGCTTCAAAGTGTAATACATTTTTTCAACCCCACAACCAGGATGATCTATTTTTAAATCTTCAGCTTCAACAATCAATTTTGCGATACGTAAATCAAACAATACTTGCCTTTTGTATTGTTGATTTACGGCCTGCTTGCTAATGCATAACACATTGTAGAGCTGATTAAGGGAATAGGTCAGCTTTTCTTGGCTGAGGCGGAACCAGCTGATGGTGGGGTGCTGTAGTTTTTTTTTATGTCGATATTTAAATCAGTTTTAGCTAACTCGATCATCTTCTCTAAATAGTCTATCATTATCTGCTTTTGACCGATGGTTTGCTCCAAATCTCTAACCTTTTGACTCAGTTCTTTTAGCTTATTTGTTGTGCTTGATTTTGATTCCATAACTCGATATCCTTTGTCATTGAAAGATGAGTACTTGTAAATCCAGTTGTAAATGCTAACATTTGGAATTCCATATAGCTTTTCTAACTGTAAGACACTAAACTTTCCACTTTCAAAGGTAGCGACTAATTCCTTTTTCAGGTCTTCAGGGTAAACCCTTAACTTCCTAATTGCTTTTAAATTTGGTTTCATATGTTGACGATTGTGGTCAACCTATACTAGGGACGTACAAACATCTAAAATCTAAAATCCAACATCCAAATTAAAGCAGTCCCAACTCCTTACACACTTTCTCGGCGGCGATTTGTTCGGCTTTCTTTTTTACAAAATCTTGGGCGGTTGCTTTTTCTTCTCCATCGATGGTGAGACGAATGGTGATCAAACGCGACTTCGCATCTTCGTCGACCGTGTCGAACTGAACAACATGCTTTTCTTTTTGTCCCCAATTTAAAATCATACTCTTAAAATTCTTCTCGGTGCTTTCCACTTCTTCCAAATCGACGTGGGGTCGAATAATTTTCGTGAGGATGTATTGCTGTGTTACTTTATATCCTTGATCGAGGTAGATGGCTCCAATATAGGCTTCGAATGCATCGCCGTACATACTACGATATGAACCTGGACCTGCATTATTTTTTAGCATCTCATCGATACCAATTTTCATGGCCAGGATTTTTAAATTTTCTCTACTCACTAAACGGCTACGCATCTCCGTTAGGAAGCCCTCGTCTTTGAATGGATACTTCTTAAAAAGCAAATCGGCCACTACGGCACCTAAAACTGCATCTCCCAAATATTCCAAACGTTCATTACTCAATCGATTTCCGCCTACGGTTTCAAGTGCAAGTGAACGATGAGAGAAGGCGAGTTTATACAATGATAAATTTCCAGGATAAAATCCAAGCAAATAGCGGAGAGAGCGAATAAATAATTTTTCATTCTCGTCCGCCTTAAAAAAATATCGGATTAGAGTTTGACCAATCAAAACCTAGGGCTTAAACTTTTTTACAATGACGGAGGCATTATGACCACCAAATCCAAAAGTATTACACAGCGCTGCATCTACTATACGCTTCTGTGGTTTGTTAAATGTAAAATTCAATTTAGGATCAAAAGCAGGATCGTCGGTGAAATGATTGATGGTTGGAGGAACTACATCGTTCTGCACCGCTAAAACAGTAGCGATGGCTTCGATGGCACCGGCAGCACCTAAGAGGTGACCCGTCATGGATTTGGTCGAGCTAATATTTAAACGATAAGCATCTTCACCAAATAATTTTCCGATTGCTTTTGTTTCGCTCGGATCGCCTACAG
The DNA here is from genome assembly GCA_031421935.1 of Bacteroidota bacterium. Lineage (GTDB taxonomy): Bacteria > Bacteroidota > Bacteroidia > AKYH767-A > OLB10 > JAJTFW01. Next base: position 2,396 of record JANOPQ010000209.1, read on the forward strand.
GAGTTGAAGTTCCATGCACATTAATGTAATCGATATCGGAAGGTTGCATTTCTGCATCTTCCAAGGCATTGCGCATTACATTAAAGGCACCGAGTCCTTCTGGATGAGTTGCAGTGAGATGATACGCATCGGCACTCATGCCTCCGCCTGCTACCTCTGCATAAATTTTTGCTCCTCTTTTCAGTGCATGCTCTAGTTCTTCCAAAATCAAACAACCCGAACCTTCGCCTAACACAAATCCATCGCGATCTAAATCGAACGGACGAGAGGCAGTTGTTGGATCATCGTTTCTTTGGGAGAGTGCGTGCATAGCACCAAATCCTCCAATACCGGCTTCATTCACTGCGGCTTCGCTACCTCCACATAAAATGATATCCGCTTTCCCCAATCGGAGATAAGTGAATGCATCAATAATAGCATTGGTAGAAGAGGCACAGGCTGAAACGGTACAAAAATTCGGTCCACGGTAGCCGTAGCGCATCGAGATATGTCCCGCTGCGATATCGGCAATCATTTTGGGAATAAAGAAAGGGTTGAAACGAGGGACACCATCGCCTTTGGCGTAGTCCATCACTTCATCCAAAAAAGTTCTTAATCCACCAATCCCCGAACCCCAGATTACACCGACACGGTCGGGATCAGGTTTGTCCGTAAGTAAGTTGGCGTCATTCACTGCTTCTTCGCAGGCCGCAATGGCTAGCTGAGAGAAACGGTCGAGCTTACGCGCTTCCTTACGGTCGAGATAAAGACTGGGATCGAATCCTTTTACTTCACAGGCGAAACGTGTTTTGTACTTAGATGCATCAAACAGGGTAATAGGACCTGCACCGCTTTTTCCAGCGAGCAAACCTGCCCAATAATCCGCCACGTTATTACCGAGCGGAGTTAGAGCTCCTAATCCTGTTATGACTACGCGTTTAAGTTGCATGCCACTCCTGTTGAAGAAAGAAAGACTTATTTAACGTTAGCTGAGATATAATCTACAGCTTGACCTACCGTAGAAATTTTCTCGGCTTGATCATCAGGAATAGCAATGTTAAATTCCTTCTCAAACTCCATGATCAACTCCACTGTATCCAGTGAGTCGGCACCGAGGTCGTTGGTGAAACTTGATTCGTTAGTGATTTCGCTTTCGTCGACGCCTAATTTGTCAACTATGATGGCTTTTACTCTTGTTGCAATGTCAGACATTGTTCTGTTGAATTGGTTAAGACAGGGGGCAAAAGTAATAAATAATAGAATTGCACCGCCTTAAATATTATAACACTGATTTTCAAACAATAATATTTTTTTGAGTCCAAAAAGATGAATTTTTAGATCAAAAATCTTCTCATTTCTTCCACCCAAAAGCCAAAGATGAAGAATTCGATTGGCTTTAGGTGAAAAAAGCCGGCAAATACCGGCTTTTTCTATTTATGCTTTCACATGACTCCAGTTTTCACCGCTTTTGATGCGATAAAGCTGCATTTCACTGATTCCGAAATGGGCAGCAATCTGTTTCATGGTTTTAGTTCTTTTCTTGTCATCCATTATCTGTTTGATCTTTTTCACCATCACATCGGTCAGTTTATGCCCTTGTTTACGGTTAACAGATCGATAGGCTAACACGGCAGGGCTTTTCTGCTGATGTTTTTCCATCTCATCCTTAGTCACCCATTTCAAATTCTTTGCGCTATTGTCCTCTTTATTGAAGTTAAGATGGATTACATACTCATAACGATCACTTCGCTTTGATAAAAAAGCCTCTGCAACCAGACGATGAATAAACAACGTCATGTTTTTTCCATCGGGCTTCAGTTTCAGTGTTGGATAACCACCCATCAACGTTCCTTTTAAGAGGGAACCATCTTGAATACTGGTAGTATAACTTACGAGTCGACCGTGATCGGAAACAGCATATTCGCAGCGAAAAATGCCCTTATTGAAGCTGATCACTTTCCATTTTTCATTCTTGAGTGGTTTAACCATTTGATTGATTTTGATTAGGACTAAAGTATAAAAATATAGTATAGGCTAGACGTTAGGAAAAATAAATGCAGCGCAACGATTTATACTGGCAACTAACTGATTTGTAATACAATTAGTCTTTCCAAAGTAATCTTAAATAATTAGTAATTAGCATATTGAGTAAAGACTACAGCCATAAAAAGCATATAAATTCATTCGTATACATCAATTGTTTAAAAAAATTCACCTATGAAAAACATACGCTCACCCTGTTTTAACAGTTTTTTAGAAAAAATAATAAGTTTTTTTCTTCATGATTCACTAGTTTGCGTTTAAATAATTAAACTCATAAAAAAAATAAACTAATGAAAACAAATTTATCTATTCACACTCTACTTGGGAAAAGCTTCCTAAAAGCTTTATGTGTTCTGTTCTTTACTAGTACTTTTTCCTTTGCACAAGGAAAACTTGATGTAAAGACTCCTCAAGTTCAAGTTTCATGTAATGGTGCTTGCGACGGAATGATTACCGCCCTTGTGACCGGTGGAACTCCACCTTACTCTTATTTATGGTCGACAGGAGCAACAACATCTTCTGTTTCTGGTTTATGTGCGGCGTATTATTCTGTTACTGTAACGGATGCAGCGGGCGAAGTTGAACATGCTTACAATCTCATCAGTGAGCCAGCAGTTTTGGTAAATAGCCTTACAGCAACACAGCCTTTATGTGCAGGTGATTGTAATGGCTCGATCTCTTCAGCTGTTAGCGGTGGACGACTTCCTTACACTTACGCTTGGTCAACAGGATCTAGCGCAACTGGACTTACAGGTCTTTGTGACGGAATATACTCGCTTACGGTAACAGATTCGAGAGGATGTGTAGCTTCTGATTCTAAATCTCTTTTAGCTCCTAATGCTCTTTTATTAGACATTACTAGTACACCTGAACTTTGCTTTCAAGATTGTGAAGGAACAGCCACAGCAATAGTTGATGGAGGAACGACACCTTATGATTATACTTGGTCGAATGGAGCACAATCAGATTTCGCTGGAAAGTTATGTTCTGGCGCCTATAGTATTGTAGTAACTGATGCACATGGATGTACCATTTCAGGTTCAGTAAATATCTCTGGTCCAAGCAAAGGTTTAACCGCTTCTTGTGTTGTTATAAGTAATGAAAGCGCACCAGGTGCTGCAAACGGATCAATGAGTGCAAGTGGAGATGGTGGTTATTTACCCTATTCTTTTTTATGGTCAAATGGAGCAACAACTGCATTAAATTCGAACTTAACTGTAGGATTTTATACGGTTACTGTTACCGATGCAAAAGGTTGCTCAAAAACATCTACATGTGAAATAAAAGGATCCAGTTGCAACGGACAATTCAGAACTCAAACACAAGGTGGATGGGGACAATGTCATCAAAATGGGAACAACCCAGGAACATACCTTGCTGCAAATTTTGCCGGAGCATTTCCTAATGGATTAACCGTAGGAGCCTGTGGAAAGACATTACATTTAAGTTCTTCTTCAGCAGTATGTACATTCCTTCCTTCAGGAAGCACACCCCGAGCACTTACTGCTAGCTTAGTAAACCCAGGCACCTCTTATAAAAATGTATTAGCTGGTCAAGTAGTGGCATTATCGTTAAGTGTTGGATTTGATGCTTACGATGCTAATTTCGGTTCCTCGACTTCAGGATTAGGAGCTCAAATTATTAATTCTGGAACATTTGCAGGATGGAGTGTTCAACAATTATTAACGGAAGCTAATCGAGTATTAGGTGGATGCGCGAGTGTATATTCTGCATCTGCTATCAATAATGCAGTTTCTTCCATTAACGAGAATTATGTAGATGGTACTACGAACAAAGGTTTCTTAAGATGTCCTAGCGCAGGTGCTAGATTTGAGAATCCAGTAAGCACTACAAATTTTGTAGCTTATCCAAATCCATTTGCAAATACGATTAATTTAGAATTGATCGACAAAAGCAACACCATGAATATTCTTGTTATGGATATTATGGGAAAAATTGTAGAAAACTCTGGAACATTAACAGCAGATGCAATGACAATAGGTCAAGAATTAAAAGCTGGAATATATTTCATCATTGCAACGGATAAGAACAATAACATACAAAAATTAAAAGTGGTTAAGCAATAATAAAGTAAATCGCTTACTAATAATTAAACGTAAAACGGCTACCTCTAGAGGTGGCCGTTTTCTGTTTAATACAAGATTGAAAATTCATTTTTACAACAACACCATTTAGTACGTATTACACATTTTGGGGCTCAACTATTTTAAACAATAAATTTAAAATCGAAGGTGAAAAAATTCAATACTAACCGCACTAAATTGCCATAATAGTTTAACAAGCACAATATCGATTTTCACCTTGATTTTACATCATTTCATCAAAGCTAGGTAACGAAAAGTTGTTGATGCGCCTAAATTGCTTGAAGAACAAAAACACAACAATGAAAAAACAACAGCATAATCACAAGCGGATCTTCATTGCCATCATCATCTTAACGGCGCTCATCTTTATGATGCTGGGGCCCATGGCGAAGGCAAATCAAGTAGAAACAAGCACAACCATTTTCTTATTAGAGCATAATGTTCCTATCGTAACTATTATTAAATCAATCATCATCAACTAATTATGAAAAAGATAAGCAAACGCATTTTGGAATTCACAAAGCAAATCATTGCTTTGCACCATGGAGCAGATCGCCATATTAGCCTCGGGAAGGGGCAGCAACGCAGATCGTCTCTGCCAGCTCTTCAAACATCACCCATCCGCTCGCATACACCTCATAGCATGCGACCAAGAAACGGCTGGGGTTTACGACATAGCTCGGGAGCACAAGGTCCGGGCCATCCATCTCAACCTTGAGCTGCGTAAAAATCACGATGCCTTATTAAAGTTACTGCAGGACGAAGGCATCACTTTTATTATACTGGCGGGTTACCTCCGACTCCTACCATCTACTATCGTTCACGCCTATCCGAAAAGGATCATCAACTTGCATCCAGCCTTACTACCAAAGTTTGGTGGAAAAGGAATGCATGGCATGCATGTGCATGAAGCTGTACATGCATCTAAAGAAAAGGAAACAGGAATTACGATTCATTATGTGAATGAAAAGTATGATGAAGGTGCCATCATTGCTCAATATAAAGTTGCATTGGAAGAAAGCGATGGTCCGAAAGAAATAGCTGCTAAAATTGCGAAACTGGAGGCGAAGTATTTTCCTGAATGTGTAGCATCAGTTATTCAAGATGTAGGGAAAAGTAGTAGTTAGTTGTTGATCGCGAGGCTTCGCGATTGGTTGTTCGTAGCCGAGTTTCGAATCAAAGTTTTCTCTGCAATATTTCTCAACTAAATTTTCTCCCTAAGATTTATATGATAAATCTAAATTAAATCTTATAAATATAATTTTATAATTCCCTTTCCTCTGGAGAGGGTTAGGGAGAGGCTAGAATTAAAGGCTTGCATCATTCAAATCGTCTACGTATACATTTTTCTCTTCGCTAATAAATATAATTTTATAAATATAATATTATAATTCCCTCTCCTTCTATGTTGTAAAACAAGTTTCAGACTATTATTTTACTATTTTTACTGA
>JANOPQ010000210.1:0-2032 GCA_031421935.1 Bacteroidota bacterium
AACCGAAATTATAGCCAGCGCAGTAGGAGCGTAGCAAAAATCGCTGGCGATTTAGAACTCGTCCAGCCGAAAGCAAATGTTGATTAGTAATTTATGTTGAGAATATAGCTGTCCGCCCCACTTGCGGCAAACCGTTTGTTGTACGTTCGCCCTTTCTCCACGTTCATCTACAATGTGGGTCTGTGTCCACCCGCAGAGTGTTGCCTGTGCGTTGGCACAAGGCAGGCTCTTTTGCAAGGTTGGCTTTTGTGTGTCGGCTTTGTGTGCCTTGCAAATGTGCCTGACTTGGTGCGTTGGCTCGATTACATTTGAAATTCAATGTCATATTTACGCTCAAAAAAATTATCAAGCAAGTTTTTATCTTGCTCTTTAATCACAAATTCTAATTCTTCTTTGTTCATTTCACAAATGCCGAAATTTCGAATATAATTACCATTTAGTGAATAATAATTTGATGAATATGGTTTGCTAGTTGTTTCAATATAGTACCAAAATAATCTTGATTCCATCAGCTTCTTAATGAATGTCAATTCTTCATTCGTATTTCCAATAATTGCAAGACCATTATAAAAAAGTAAATTGTCATCCGAATTAATTATGAAATTTGGTGTCCTGTCAGACATTTTTGGAAAGAACATTTTACTCTCAACTTTTTCTAAAGATTGCGTTCGTCCAAATGCGAACCAGTTTTCGTAATCACCCTTTCCTTTGTCTCGCTCCGAAAGAATTTTGCGTTTGTTTTCTAAGTATTTGTATGCTTTGGGATAATTTTCTTTAATAAATAATTCATCTAAAAGCTTTGGTTTTTTACCATTGTCGTATGGGAAAATTACTTTCTCTTTTAAATTGTTAAGTGTAATTTTCCTGCTCAATTTATTTGAATTCACAATGTCTTTACATATTCCCTTTTCAATTTGATAAAGACTGCCATTTTGTAAATAATAGTATTCGTTGTCTTCTTTTACTGGATTGAAAATGTAAATCTCATTTTTTAAAGTAGCAATTCCGTGTCGTGTTTTATAGATGTCACCAAAGGAAACTCCAGTTGATTCAATCTTTGAAATGATTTCATTGTCTTGTAAGTTCCATCCTTTCTTTGAATCTAACCCTTCATAGTTAATCTTACAAAATGCTGCCGCTTTAACCGAAAGCTCTTTGCTTTCAAGTTTTACATATTTGATGAATTTTTGAACGTTTTTTTCAATCAAACAAATGCAGGTGTATGTATTTTTTGACTTGAATACTTGTTCAGCTCCAAAGTCAATAATCTTAAAGTTTAAACTGTGCTTTTGAAAGTATTCTCTCAACGCTCTTCCATTCAGACTTTTAAAAAAACTATTCATAGTAATGAAACCTAAAATACCATCAGCGGAAAGGTTTTCAATTCCAATTTGAAAAAATGGAATGTAAAGGTCTGGGTGTCCTGATTTACAAACTTCCCAATTTTTAAGTTTGTCTTTAGTGTCTTCAGTTAAGTTTCTTGAACATACATAAGGAGGGTTTCCCAAAACAATTTCAAACCCCGAAAAATTATGTAAATGCTCTTGCCATTTAAAAGTCAAAGCATCGCCTTCAAATAAATTAAAGTGAAAGTCTTTTTTGTCTTCACCTTCGCTTAGTGCTAAAAGAGAAAGAAGCAGCTTGGTTCTTGTGATAGAGTAGGGCTGAATATCTAAACCAAAAATTTGGGTTTTAAAAATTTCAGAATACGTTTTTTTCGTTTGTTTTTTTAGTTGCTTAGAAGCATTAAAAAGAAAACCTCCGCAACCACAAGCAATGTCAGCAATTTTTGAAGTTATTAGCGAATGCTGCTTTGAATCAAAAGATTGGTTAATAATGAATTCTCTAATGTTCAACGGTGTATAAACTGCTCCGTTTATGATTCTATCAGAAGGTGAAACAACAAATTCAAAAATTTCTATGAGTTCTTCAAATTCAAACGTTGTAATTTCTTTTTCAAGTATGGAAATAAATTCTTGAAGTGTTAAGTATTCTTTTTTTTTGCTTTCTTGAATCATAAATGATTTAAGAA
>JANOPQ010000211.1:0-2721 GCA_031421935.1 Bacteroidota bacterium
GAGAGGGGTTGGGGGAGAGGCTTGAACTAAATAGAAGATTTAAATTTGCAGAATACGAAAACCCTTTGTAAAATTAATTGATGAAATCCTCTTGATACTTTGGAAATAAGACCAAAGAAGAATCTAACAACTAACTTTCAACCTCTAATCGCGAAGCCTTGCGACCAAAATCCAACCTCCAAAATCTAATATTAAATTGATTTTGCTTAGATTTGTACTTCTTAAAATAGGGTAAATTAGCCATAATACGCTCAAAAACAATTAAATATGTCCATTAGCAAAATCACTGAACTACTCGGAGCCGACGCAGAACTCCTACTTAACCATACTTGCAAAACCATTTCAAAGGAAAATATTCATCTCCCAAGTGGCGATTTTGTTGATCGTCTTTTTATTCCAAGCAACCGTTCGAACCAAGTTTTGAGAAGTTTGCAAGCTATTTATGATCATGGAAGATTAGCAAATACTGGCTATGTGAGTATCCTTCCTGTTGATCAAGGTATCGAGCACAGTGCAGGCGCTTCTTTTGCACCGAATCCAATGTTTTTTGATCCCGAGAATATTGTGAAATTGGCTATTGAAGGCGGATGTAATGCGGTGGCTTCTACCTATGGTGTGTTGGCTTCCGTGTCTCGTAAATACGCACATAAAATTCCTTTCATTGTAAAAATTAATCACAATGAATTTTTAACCTACCCAAATAAGTTCGATCAAATTATGTTTGGTTCTGTAGATGAAGCCTGGAATTTAGGAGCTACTGCGGTGGGTGCAACTATTTATTTCGGATCAGAAGAATCGTCTCGACAAATTGTGGAAGTAGCACAAGCATTTGAGCGCGCACATGAGTTAGGTATGGCAACCATTCTATGGTGTTATACGCGTAACAATGCCTTTAAAGTGGACGGTGTCGACTATAGTACATCTGCTGATTTAACTGGGCAAGCTAATCACCTTGGAGTAACCATCCAAGCAGATATCATCAAACAAAAATTACCAACGAATAACGGCGGATACAACGCTGTGAAATTCGGAAAGACACATAAAAAAGTGTATGATGAATTAACCACTGCCCACCCTATCGATTTATGTCGTTACCAAGTAGCAAATTGCTACATGGGTCGCATGGGATTGATTAATTCAGGTGGAGAAAGTAAAGGCGCAAGTGATATGTCGGAAGCAGTAACAACCGCTGTAGTAAACAAGCGTGCAGGTGGACACGGACTCATCTCTGGACGTAAAGCCTTCCAAAAACCTTTCAACGAAGGAATCCAAATGTTAAATGCCATTCAAGATGTGTATTTATCAAAAGAAGTAACGATTGCATAGTAAGAGGAAATTTCATTTTCGAATTCTTAATTTCGTAAAACACGATTCATGAGTTGGTTCAAAAGAATTAAAGAAGGTATCACTACGGCTTCCCACGAAAAGAAGGAAACACCGGAAGGCCTTTGGCATAAGTGTCCTTCCTGTAAATCCATCATTCCCTCTCAAGAACACGAAGAGAATATGTGGGTTTGTGTAAAATGCGACTATCACGATCGCATTGGATCGGAAGAATACTTCGCCATCCTTTTTGATAATAACGAATTTGAAGAGTTCAATGCGAATATGTCTTCGGGTGATCCGCTTAAATTTGTAGATACCAAAGAATACGTTTCCCGTTTAGTAGATACGCAGAAAAAAACCGGTTTAAAGGATGCTATTCGTACCGCCTCTGGTAAAGTAAATGGAATGCCACTAACCATTGCTTGTATGGATTTCAAATTCATTGGTGGTTCGATGGGTTCGGTGATGGGAGAAAAGATAGCCAGAGCGATAAATTATTCCATCCTCAATAAAACGCCATTCATGATCATTTCTAAATCGGGCGGTGCTCGTATGATGGAAGCGGCGTACTCCTTAATGCAAATGGCAAAGACTTCCGCCAAGCTCACTCAACTTTCGGCTGCCGGACTTCCTTATATCTCTTTTATTACAGATCCCACTACAGGTGGTGTTACGGCATCTTTCGCGATGCTCGGCGACTTAAACATTGCCGAACCCGGCGCTTTAATTGGTTTTGCGGGTCCAAGGGTGGTAAAAGAAACTATCGGCAAAGACCTTCCAAAAGGTTTTCAAACTTCCGAGTTTCTCCTCGAACATGGATTTTTAGATTTCATTGTTAAGCGCACCGAACTCAAGAAAAAGATTACAGAATTGTTGAAGTACTTTGCGAATTAGTTTATAAAATTCAGCAGGTATTTCATACCTTCGAGTTTAATTAATTTTTTTTAGATGAACGCAATAAAGATTTTCTTACTTCTTCTATTTTTTGCTGGGGTTGGCAACGCTCAGGTAAATTTAGTTCCGAATCCGAGTTTTGAGGATACGGTGTATTGCCCAACAGGGAATAATCAAATTGATGCTTGTGAACACTGGCTTAACTTTGGCAATTCACCGGATTATTTTAATGCTTGTTCAAATCCAGCTTTTGCTGTTCCAAATGCAGTATTTGGATTTCAGTATGCACATACTGGAATTGCGTATGCAGGGGTTGCTTGTTATTTGCATCCTAATGCCGCACCACCACCAAATTATAGGGAATTTTTAGGGGTGGAACTAAACAATATTCTAGCCGTAGGACAAAAGTATTTTGTCTCATTCTATTTGGTTAATCCTGGTTCTTTCAACATAGCAATTGCATGCAATAAAATTGGAATTAATTTTTTTACAACTTCTTTT